>JAOXSD010000117.1 GCA_025800205.1 Silicimonas sp.
ATTCTGGCGCAGGCCGCCGGGCTGGAGATCAGCGCATGAGCTTTCTCGACATCACCCGGGGCGAGAGCCCGCTAGTGCTTGGCCTGCCCCATACCGGCACCGATCTGCCCGGGGAGTTGGCGGACGCGCTGAATGGCACCGGGCGCGCGCTGGCCGATACCGATTGGCATATTCACCTGCTTTATGAAGGGCTTGCGCCCGAAGTGACCACCGTGCGCACCCGCATCCATCGCTATGCGATCGACGTGAACCGCGATCCCGGTGGTGTCAGCCTTTATCCCGGCCAGAACACCACCACGCTCTGCCCGCTGACCGATTTTGATGGGCTGCCGATCTATCGCGAAGGCTGCGAACCCGACGCCGCCGTAATCGAAGCGCGCCGCGACGCGTACCACGCGCCCTACCATGCCGCGCTGGCGGCTGAACTGGACCGTGTCAAGTCGATCCACGGTTTCGCTATCCTCTATGATTGCCATTCGATCCGCAGAGAAATTCCGTTTCTCTTCGACGGCACACTCCCCGATTTCAACATCGGCACTAACCTCGGCACCACCTGTGCGCCCGGGGTCGAAGAGGCGGTGGCGCGTATCTGCGAGGCGACCGACTACAGCACCATACGCAACGGTCGCTTCAAGGGCGGCTGGACCACCCGCCACTATGGCCAGCCCGACACCCGTGTGCATGCGATCCAGATGGAGCTGGCCCAATCCACCTATCTCGCCGCCGAGACGCCGCCCTGGACCTATGACCCGGCCAAGGCCCAACGGCTGCGCGCCGCCCTGACCGACATTCTGACAACCCTCATCGCCTGGAGACCCATGTGACCGATCCGCGCAAGAACACCCGCGACATCTTTCCGCCCACAGGCCCCGAGATCAGCGCCAAAAGCTGGCAGACCGAAGCGCCCCTGCGGATGCTGATGAACAACCTGCATCCCGATGTGGCCGAGAACCCGCACGAACTGGTGGTCTATGGCGGCATCGGCCGTGCGGCGCGGTCTTGGCAGGATTTCGACCGGCTGACGGCGGGGCTGCGCGATCTGGAAGAGGACGAAACGCTGGTCGTGCAATCGGGCAAGCCGGTGGCCATCGTGCGCACCCACAAAGACGCCCCCCGGGTGCTGATCGCCAATTCCAATCTGGTGCCCCATTGGGCCAATTGGGACCATTTCAACGAACTCGACCGCAAGGGTCTGATGATGTACGGCCAGATGACCGCCGGGTCGTGGATCTACATCGGCACCCAGGGCATCGTGCAGGGCACCTACGAGACTTTCGCCGAAGCGGGCCGCCAGCACTACAATGGGGATCTCACCGGCAAGTGGATCCTGACCGGCGGTCTCGGCGGCATGGGCGGCGCGCAACCCTTGGCCGCTGTTTTCGCGGGCGCTTGCTGTCTGGCGGTCGAGTGCAATCCCGAAAGCATCGACTTCCGCCTGCGCACCCGCTACCTCGATGAAAAGGCCGAAACGCTGGACGAAGCGCTCGAGATGATCGACCGCTGGACCAAGGCGGGCGAGGCGAAATCGGTGGGCCTCCTCGGCAATGCCGCCGATATCTTCCCCGAGATCCACGCCCGCGGCATCCGCCCCGACATCGTCACCGACCAGACCAGCGCCCATGACCCGATCAATGGCTACCTGCCCCAGGGCTGGACCATGGCGGAGTGGCGCGAGAAGCGGGAGAGCGACCCGAAAGCGGTGGAGAAAGCCGCCCGCGCCTCGATGAAAATCCACGTCAAGGCGATGGTGGATTTCTGGAACGACGGCGTGCCGACACTGGATTATGGAAACAATATCAGACAGGTGGCCCTAGAAGAGGGATTTGAAAACGCCTTCGCCTTCCCCGGTTTCGTGCCCGCCTATATCCGCCCGCTCTTCTGTCGCGGTGTCGGCCCGTTCCGCTGGTGCGCGCTCTCGGGCGACCCGGAGGACATCTATAAAACCGATGCGGCGATGAAGGAGCTGTTCCCCGAGAACCACCATCTGCACAACTGGCTCGACATGGCGCGCGAGCGTATTGCCTTTCAGGGCCTGCCCGCCCGGATCTGCTGGATCGGTCTGGGCGACCGGCACCGCGCCGGGCTGAAGTTCAACGAAATGGTGGCAAGCGGCGAGTTGAAAGCCCCGGTGGTGATCGGGCGCGACCATCTCGACAGCGGTTCGGTCGCCTCGCCCAACCGGGAAACCGAAGCGATGCGCGATGGCTCGGACGCGGTCAGCGACTGGCCGCTGCTGAATGCGCTCGTCAACACCGCCTCGGGCGCCACCTGGGTTAGCCTGCACCACGGCGGTGGCGTCGGCATGGGCTTCAGCCAGCATGCCGGCATGGTGGTCGTGGCCGATGGCACGGAGGATGCCGCCCACCGTCTCGAACGCGTGCTCTGGAACGACCCGGCCTCGGGGGTCTGGCGCCACGCGGATGCGGGATACGAAGGGGCCATTCAATGCGCCAAGGACCACGGTCTGCGGCTGCCGGGCATCCTCGGGAATTAGACACAATCAGAACAACGGCGACCAACGCCGAACCAATCCAACCAACAGGAGAACAGACATGCAAAGACGCACCTTCCTCACAACCGCCGCCATGGGCGCGGCGGCCAGCACCCTGGCCGCCCCGGCACTTGCCCAGGGCAAAATGCAATGGAAAATGGTCACCGCCTGGCCGAAGAACCTGCCTGGCCCCGGGGTCGCCGCCCAGATGCTGGCCGACCGGATCACCGCCCTTTCGGGGGGCCGGATCGAGGTCAAACTGTTCGCCGCCGGGGAACTCGTCCCCGGACGCGGCGTCTTCGACGCGGTCAGCGAAGGCACCGCCGAGCTCTACCACGCCGTCCCCGCCTATTGGGGCTCGAAATCCAAGGGCATCCTGCTTTTCGGATCGCAGCCCTTTGGACTACGCGCCGACGAACAATTCGGCTGGCTCTATCACGGCGGCGGTCAGGCGCTCTATGACGAGATGTATGGCCGGTTCAACCTCAAGCCTTTCCTTTGCGGCAATTCCGGCCCGCAATGGGGCGGCTGGTTCCGCACCGAGATCAATTCGGTCGACGACCTCAAGGGCCTGAAGTTCCGCACCACCGGGCTGGCCTCGGAAATGGCGACCAAGATCGGCATGGCCGCCGAAGCCATGTCCGGTCCGGCCATGTTCCAGGCCCTGCAGACCGGCGCGCTGGATGCAGGCGAATTCATCGGGCCCTGGACCGACAGCGCCTTGGGTTACTATCAGGTCGCCAAGAACTACTATTGGCCCGGGGTGGGTGAGCCGTCCTCGGCGGAAGAATGCGCGGTCAATGCAGACGCCTTCAACGCCCTGCCCGACGATCTGAAACAGGCGGTGAGCCTCGCCTGCGAAAGCCTCTACAACCCGGTCTGGACCGAATACACCACCAAACATGCCGCTGCCTTGAAAAAACTGGTGGAAGAAGAAGGTGTGATGGTCAAACGCTTCCCGGATTCGGTCATTTCGGCCATGGGCGATGCGGCTGCCGAGGTGATCGACGAGCTGCGTCAGGACGATGACGAGCTGGTCAAGCGGATCACCGAAAGCTTTGTCGCCTATCGCGACAGCGTCGGCGGCTATATGACCTTTGCCGACAACGGCCAGATGAACGCCCGCGCGGCGGTCATGGGCTACTGACACATTGCCCGGCCTCGCACGGGGCCGGGCCATACACGGGGGGCGCATGACCGCCATCGCAAACGGAATTGACGCGATCAACCGCGCCATCGCCTGGGGCGTGCGCTGGTTCGTTGTCGCCATGGTGCTGATCCAGTTCGGTCTGGTGCTGGCCCGCTATGTCTTCGGCATCAATTCCATCGCTGTGCAGGAAAGCGTGCTTTATCTTCACGCGGGGCTTTTCATGCTGGCCGCGGGTCATACGCTTTTGGTCGATGGCCATGTGCGGGTCGATGTCTTTTATGCGAAACTCTCGGAAGCCGCGCAAAAGCGCATCGACATCTTCGGCCACCTGTTCCTTCTGATGCCCGCCATGGCGGTGCTGCTCTATTGGTCCTGGCCATCGGTGCGCAATTCCTGGGCGATCCTTGAAGGCCCTATTTCCGTGGGCGGGATCGAAGCGGTGTTCCTGTTAAAATCCCTCATCCCCGCCTTTTGCATCCTGTTGATGCTGCAATCGCTGGCCTGCCTGATCCGGCTCATCACACCCGAGGCCGAATGACCCTGCCCCTCGATCTGATCATGTTTGCCGCCCTGATGATCGCGGTGCTCTCCGGCTTTCCTGTCGCCTTTTCCATCGCGGGCACGGCGGTGATCTTTGCCTATCTCGGCTGGCTGCTGGGGGTAATGGACATCACGCTTCTGGGCGCGCTTGGTCAGCGCGCCTTCGGGTTGATTTCCAATCAGGTGCTGATCGCCATTCCCGTCTTCATCCTGATGGGCGCGATCCTGGAGAAAAGCAAAGTCGCCGAACACCTCCTTGACACGATGGGGCAGGCCTTCGGGGGCCTGCGCGGCGGGCTGGGCCTGTCGGTCGTCATCGTCGGCGCGCTTCTGGCCGCCTCCACCGGCATTGTCGGGGCCACCGTGGTCGCCATGGGACTGATCGCTCTGCCGACGATGCTGCGGGCGGGCTATTCCACCTCGTTCGCCGCAGGGATCGTCTGCACCGCCGGGACTTTGGGCCAGATCATCCCGCCGTCGACCCTGCTGATCATCCTGTCGGATGTGATGTCCAACGCCTTCCAGCAGGCGCAATATGCGCAAGGGAAGTTCACCGTCGAAGCGCTCTCGGTCGGCCAGTTCTTTGCCGCCGCGCTCCTCCCCGGCCTCCTGCTGGTGGCACTTTACATCGCCTATATCCTGATCCGCGCCTGGGCATCACCTACGGATGCGCCGCCCGTCGCAGGCGGCAGCCGGCCCGAGATGCGCAAGCTCATCACCGCCGTCCTGCCCCCCATCGCGCTGATCCTCGCCGTCCTGGGCTCGATCCTTGCGGGTGTCGCCACGCCCACGGAGGCCGCCTCGGTCGGCGCCATCGGTGCCCTCTTGATGGCCGCCGCCCGGCTGACCGAACACCGCAAGCTCCTCGCCTTTGGCACCGCAGCGCTCGTCCTTGTCCTCGTGCTCTCCGCCCTGATCCCCGTCCGCCTGCAGCGGGACGACCTTTCCACCGGGTTGATCGCGCTTGGCTGGACCTATGGCGCGCTCACCTTTGTGGGCGCGCTGGCCATCCTCGCCGCCCTCACCGCCAGCCTCCAAAGCGGCCTTCTGCGCGAGGCCGCCACATCCACCATGACAATGACCGCGATGATCTTTGCCACGATCTTGGCCGCCAGTTTCTTCTCGCTCGTCTTCATCGGCCTGGGCGGCGAAGAGCGGGTCGCCCATATCCTCACGCAACTCCCGGGCGGCGCGACAGGGGCGCTGTTCTTCACCATGGTGTTTCTCTTCATCCTCGGCTTCTTCCTCGACTTCGTGGAAATCGCCGTGATCGTCCTGCCGCTGGTGGTGCCGCAACTGATCCTCATGGGCCATGATCCGATCTGGCTCGGCATCCTGATCGCGATCAATCTGCAAACCAGCTTCCTCACGCCGCCCTTCGGCTTCTCGCTCTTCTACCTGCGCGGCGCCGCCCCCGATGCGGTGAAAACCACCGACATCTACCGGGGCGTGCTGCCGTTCATTTTGCTGCAGATCGCGGGGATCCTGCTGGTCTGGGCCCTGCCGGCGCTCTCAACCTGGTTGCCCGGCGTGATCTTCTGATCCCCATTGGTCAGGCGGCGGCCTCTTCATTCACGACCTCGGCAAAGGATTTGAAGAATTTCGCAGCGAGTTTTCTGGCCGTGCTCTGGATAAGCCGACTGCCCAATTGCGCCAGCTTGCCGCCGATTTCTGCCTTCGCCTCATAGCGCAGCACCGTCGTGTCACCGTCAGCGCTCAGGGTCACATCGGCGCCGCCCCTGGCATGGCCCGCCGCCCCACCATTGCCCTGACCCGACAGCGAAAACGCCCCCGGCGCGCCGCTTTGATCGAGCACCACATTGCCGCTGAACCGGGCTTTCACCGGCCCGACCTTGAGCACGACCTTGGCTTCCAGTTCGGTCTCCGAATGCTTGATCAGCTCCTCGCAACCGGGGATGCATTGCTGCAATACCTCAGGGTCGTTCAGCGCCGCATAGACCTTGTCACGGGGCGCGTTGATGGTGATTTCGTCGGTGAGTTCCATATCGGGGGTCCTTTCTAGCAACAGGGGAAACGGATGTTGTCCGCTTGTTCGGGGGTCAGGCGGAGCCTGCGGCGCAGGGCTTTCAGCCGGGTGATGAGACGGGTCATGGGCGGGTCCTCAGGACAGATCGCGACGACGCAGGGCGACGAGTTCGGCGAGGATCGACAGGGCGATTTCCTCGGGCGTCACCGCGCCGAGATCGAGACCGGCGGGCGCTTTCACCCCATCGAGAGCGGCGGGGCTGATGCCGGTGGCTTCCAGTTTTTCGCGCAGCACGGCGAATTTCCGGGCGCTGCCGACAAAGGCCAGATAGTCCGGCGCGCCCATGAGGGCGGCGCGCAGCGCCTCCAGATCGCCCTGCCCCTGGGTCGCGATGACGATGAACCGCTGGTGCGGGGCGTCGGGCGGCTCCGGCAGGCTGGCGGAGACCTCCCAGTGAAATTGCGGCGCGAGGGCCGACAGCGCCTGCGCCACCGGCGAGGCGCCCAGCACCACCAGGTCCGGCGCGGGCAGGCAGGGCTCGATGAAGATGTCGACCGTGCCGCGCGACGGGCAGCCATTGCGGGCAAAGCGCGTGCCCTCCACCTCGTCCCCCGCCGCCACGCCGCGCTGTTCCAGGAGGTCTTCGGGCGCCACCGAAATCAGCTGCGGGCGCCCGTCGCGCAGGGCCTGAAGGGCCGCGCGTTTCACCGCGCCCCGGGTGCAGCCGCCGCCCAGCCAGCCGTGCAGGATGGTGCCATCGGGACCAAGCAGCGCCTTCGCCCCGGGCTTGGCCGCCGTCGCACCTGCCGTCCGCACGATGGTGGCAAAGGCAAACGGCTCCTGCCGGTCGCGCAGATCCTGCGCCGCCTCGGCCAGCTCGGTGTCAAGGATCTCCGCCGGGCTCACAGGCGCACCAGTTCGGCTTCCAGACCGGCAAGGTCGGCCAGCGTGTTCGCAGGCCGGAAGAGGTCAAGATGGGGCAGGGCAGCCATCATGCCGCCAGCCACGGGCGCATAATCCGCCCACCCCTTGAGCGGGTTCAGCCAGATGATCCGGCAGCCGCGTTTGCGCAATTGCGCAAGGGCAGCGCCAATGCCCTCGGGCGGTGCGGTGTCATAGCCATCGGACAGGATCAGCACCACGGAACGGCCATCGACAAAGCGGCGCGCATAGCTGTCGGCAAAGCGTTGCAGCGCGGGCCCGATCTTCGAGCCACCGCCGAACCCGTCGGCCATCAGCGACATCCGGCCAATGGCGCGCATCGCATCCTTGTCGCGCAGCGCCTCGGTGATCCGCACCAGACGGGTGTGGAAAAGATAGGCGTCCGCGTCCTTGTCGGCGCGCATGAGACCGGCCAGAAAGGCAAGGAAAACCTGAGCATAGACGCTCATGGATCCCGAAACATCGCAAAGTGCGACGATCTTGCGGCTGCGATCGGGTCGGCGTTTGCGCATCAACCGCAGGGGTTCACCGCCGGTGGCAAGGCTTTGGCGGATGGTTTTGCGAAAGTGCAGCCGGGCGCCCTTGCGCGCCGCGATCCGGCGCCGCGACCGGCGGTCGCGGAGTGCGGCCCCAATGCGGCGCGCCACCGCTTCGGCCTCGGCGATCTCGTCGGCGCGCACCAGGTCGCGCAGGTCGCGGCGGGCGAGGTTCCGCTGCTCGGTGGCGATCAGCTTGCCGGTCCCGTCACTGTCGGCTTCGCCTTCGCCGGCATCGGGTGCTGTGGCCGATCCACTGTTTGCGGCCTCCTTGCCATGACCATCGCGCGAGGAATGCACATCGTCACTGATCGGGCTCTTGGGGTTCGGCATGACCTTCTGTTTTACCCGACCGGCATCCATCCAATAGGCATCGAACAGCGCGTCGAACCGCTCCGCCTCGTCCCGGCACCCGGTGCAGATCGCCCTGAGCGCGCGGCGGCACTCTTCGGACTGCGCCGCGTCCACATGGGCCAACGCCCGCAGCGCCAGATCCGCTTCCGCCACGCCAAGGCGCAGGCCGTTCTCGCGCAGATGGGCGATGAACCCCACAATGCGCGCCCCCGGCCCCGGATCGCGGGCTGCGAATTTGCTGACCCGGCTCATGCCGCCTTGCCTGCGACACGCCCGGCCACCTCGGGCGTGATCTGCGCCTGATCGCTCTGGGTCTTGAGAAGCGTGGTCAGAGTCGATTGCAGCACCAGGGGGTCGGAGGTCAGATCGGCGATGCCGAGCCCCATGAGAGCGGCGGCGAAATCCAGTGTTTCGGCAATGCCGGGGGTTTTCTCCAGATCTTCCTCCCGCAGCCGCTGCACGAAGCCGATCACCTGCCGCGCCAGATGCGCCTCGACCCCCGGACAGCGGGCGTTGAGGATGGCAAGTTCGGTGGCCCGGTCGGGATAGGGCACATGGGAATAAAGACAACGGCGGCGCAGCGCGTCGGAAAGATCGCGGGTGCCGTTCGAGGTGAGGATGACGATGGGTCGGCTGGTGGCAGTGATCGTGCCCAGTTCGGGGATCGAGACCTGATAATCGGCAAGAACTTCAAGCAGATAGGCCTCGAATTCCTCATCGGCGCGGTCGACCTCGTCGATCAGCAGAACCGGCGGCACCGCTTGGGTAATCGCCGCCAGCAACGGGCGTTCGAGCAGGAAATCGCGGGAAAAGATGCGGTCTTCCACCGTTTTGCCGGTCTCACCATCCTCGGCAGCAGCCCGGATGGTCAGAAGCTGACGCTGGTAATTCCATTCATAGATCGCCTGCGCCGCATCCAGCCCTTCATAGCATTGCAGCCGGATCAGCCGCGTGTCCCGCGCGCCCGCCAGCGCCCGGGCCACCTCGGTCTTGCCGACCCCCGCCGCCCCTTCCAACAGCAGCGGACGGCCCAGTTCCAGCGCCAGGTGAAGGGCGACGGCCAGATCGTCGGAGGCCACATAGCCTTCGCGTCCCAGCGATGTTTGCAGATCGGTCCAGATCATCGAAGCCTCCCGAAGGGCGGGCCCATGGCCCGCCCCCATATCTTACCTGTGCAGGCCCAGCTCATTGGCGGTCTTCCAGATCCGCCAATGGTCATGGGGCATGTTGGTGTGCCTCAGCCCGAAGGCCCGGAACGCATCCTGCACCGCATTGGAAAAGCACGGCACACCGCCCACATGGGGACTTTCGCCCACACCCTTGGCGCCAATCGGATGGTGCGGCGAGGGCGTGACCGTGTGGTCGGTCTCGTAATTCGGCACCTCCCAGGCGGTGGGCAGGAAGAAGTCCATAAGCGTGCCGGTCTTCACATTGCCCATCTCGTCATAGGCAAGCTCCTGTCCCAATGCGACGGCAAGCGCCTCGGTCAGACCACCATGGACCTGGCCTTCGATGATCATCGGGTTAATCCGGGTGCCGCAATCATCAAGCGCATAGAAGCGCCGGATCTCGGGCACGCCGGTGTCCACATCGATATCCATCACGCAGACATAGGCGCCGAACGGATAGGTCATGTTGGGCGGGTCATAATAGCTCACCGCCTCCAGCCCGGGTTCGATGCCGGGGATCGCCTGGTTGTAAGCGGCGAAGGCGATCTCCTTCATCGTCTTGAACCGCTCCGGCGCGCCCTTGACCACGAAACGGTCCACGTCGAATTCCACGTCGTCGTCATGGACCTCCAAAAGATAGGCCGCGATCATCTGCGCCTTGGCGCGGATCTTGCGGCCCGCCATGGCGGTGGCCGCCCCCGCCACCGGGGTCGAGCGCGAGCCATAGGTGCCAAGCCCGTAAGGCGCGGTGTCGGTGTCGCCCTCCTCGATGGTGATGCTGTCCGCCGGCAGGCCGATCTCGCTGGCGAGGATCTGTGCGAAGGTGGTCGCATGGCCCTGGCCCTGAGAAATCGTGCCCAGACGCGCGATGGCGGAGCCGGTCGGATGAATGCGGATTTCGCAACTGTCGAACATGCCAAGGCCGAGGATATCGCAATTCTTCACCGGCCCCGCCCCGACGATCTCGGTAAAGAATGACAGACCGATCCCCATCAGGCTCCGGGTTTCGCCGCGCTTGAACGCCTCGACGCGGTCGGCCTGTTCCTGGCGCAAACCGGCGTAATCCACCGTGGTCAGCGCCTTCTCCCAGGCGGTGTGATAATCGCCTGAATCGTATTCCCAGCCGAGGGCGGCGGTATAGGGAAACTGCTCCTTCTTGATGAAATTGATCCGGCGCAGCTCGGCGGCGTCCATGTCAAGCTCGATCGCCAGCACCTCGATCATCCGCTCGATGAAATAGACCGCCTCGGTCACCCGGAAGGAACAGCGATAGCTGACCCCGCCCGGCGCCTTGTTGGTATAGACCCCGTCGACCTCAAGGAAAGCCGTCGGAATGTCGTAGGAGCCGGTGCAGATATTCATGAAACCGGCGGGAAACTTGGTCGGATCGGCGCAGGCATCAAAGCCGCCATGATCCGCCGTCACATGGCAATGGAGCCCGGTGATCTTGCCTTCCTTGGTGGCGCTGATCCGGCCCTTCATCCAGTAATCACGGGCGAAGGCGGTGGTCATCAGATTGTCCATCCGGTCTTCGATCCACTTGACCGGCTTGCCGGTGACAATGGAGGCCACGACCGAGCAGACATAGCCCGGATAGGCACCCACCTTGTTGCCGAAACCGCCGCCGATATCGGGCGAAATCACCCGGATGTTGTGCTCCTCGATCCCCGAGATCAGGCTGACCACGGTGCGGATCGCATGCGGCGCCTGAAAGGTGCCCCAGAGCGTCAGCTTGCCATTCACCTTGTCCATGGAGGCCACGCAGCCGCAGGTCTCCAGCGGGCAGGGATGGGTGCGGTGGTAATACATGCTCTCTTCCGCCACCACTTCGGCGGCGTCGATCACCTCGAAGGTCGGATTCTTGTCGCCCGCTTCCCAGGTGAAGATATGGTTGTGATGCTTGCGCGGACCATGGGCGCCATCGGGCAGCGTGCCGTCCTCGGCCACCAGATCCTCGCGCAGGACCACATCCGATTGCAGCGCCTCGAACGGATCAACGACGACGGGAAGCTCTTCGTATTCGACCTCCACCGCTTCGATCCCGTCGGCCGCCGCATAGCGATCCTCGGCCACCACGAAGGCGACCTCCTGGCCCTGAAACAGCACCTTGCCATCGGCCAGCACCATCTGCTTGTCGCCCGCAAGCGTCGGCATCCAGTGAAGGCCCAGCGGCTCCAACTCCTTCGCGGTCAGCACCGCCAGCACGCCGGGCACCTCAAGGGCGGCCGCCGTGTCGATGCTCTTGATCCGCGCATGGGCATAGGGGGAGCGAACGAAGTCGCCAAAGAGCATCCCGTCGAGCTTGATGTCATCGACATAATTGCCCTTGCCCTGGGTGAAACGCGCATCCTCGACGCGCTTTCTGGAACAGCCCAGGCCCTTGAGATTGTCGACCCGCTCCTCGCGGCTTGTGACTTCGTCTTTCATTCTGCCGCCTCCCGGGCTGCATTCATCTCCGCCGCGGCGGCCTGAATGGATTTCACGATGTTCTGATACCCCGTGCAGCGGCAGATATTGCCGGCCATGCCGAAGCGAATTTCCTCTTCGGTCGGGTTCGGGTTCTCTTCCAGAAGCTTAGTCGCCCGGGTGATCATGCCCGGCGTGCAATAGCCGCATTGCAGCCCGTGATGCTCCTTGAAGGCGGTCTGCAACGGATGCAGGTCATCGGGCCCGCCGATGCCTTCGATGGTGGTGATCTCCTTGCCATCGGCCTGGGCGACAAACATGGTGCAGGCCTTCACCGACTTGCCGTCGATGGTCACGGTGCAAGCCCCGCAATGGGAGGTCTCGCAGCCGATATGAGGCCCGGTGATATTGAGCCGCTCGCGCAGGGTGTAGATCAGCAATTCGCGCGGCTCGGCCAGAAATTCCTCCGCCTTGCCGTTCACGGTGATCTTGTAATGGGTTTTCTTCGACATCGGGTTTCCTCTCAGGCCCGCGACCAGGCGCGGGTGATGGCGCGGCGCAGGATCACACCGGCCACATGGCGTTTGAAGGCAACGGGGCCGCGATTGTCCTCGGTGGGATCAATGTCACCGAGCATGGCAGTGGCGGCGTCCTCCAGTGCCGCAGCATCCACCGCCGTGCCCACCAGCGCTGCGCCTGCGGCTTCGGAAAAGACCGGCGTATCGGACAGGTTCGTCATCGCCACAGAGGCCGCCGTGCACATGCCGCCCTCCTTCACGATCTGCACCGCTGCAGCCGCGGTGGCATAGTCACCGATCTTGCGCTTCTGCTTTTCATAGGCGTAGCCGCCCCGGGGCTTGGGGATCGTAACCCCGGTCAGCACCTCGTCATCTTCCCGCGCGGTCATATAGGCGGCCTCGTAGAAGTCCCGCGCGGCAATCTCCCGCGCGCCCTCGGGGCCGACCACGGAGAAGCGGGCATCCAGGCATTGCATCAGACCCGGCATGTCATTGCCCGGATCACCATTGGCCACATTGCCGCCCACGGTGCCCATGTAACGCACCTGCGGATCGGCAATCTGCAACGCCGCCTCGCGCAGGATCGGAGCCGCCTCGGCCAGGCCCTCATGGTCGATGATGTCGTGCTGGGTGACC
>JAOXSD010000129.1 GCA_025800205.1 Silicimonas sp.
GTTCTTCCGCGATCTCGGGGCCGATGTTGCCGAGTTTCCGATGACCATGAAGCCGACCGAAGCGGCGCGCGAAGCGGGTGACACGATCATCTTCGGCTCGCCCAATGCGGTGCGCGGCGGCAGTCATATCGGCTCGCTCTCCGCCGCCGACATGGTCGAAGACGGCTATTGCGACGTGCTGGCCTCCGACTACTACTATCCCGCCATGCTCGCCGCCGTTGACCGGCTCGACCGCGAAAAACGCGCCGACCGCCTGCGGCTCTGGTCCCTGATCAGCAGCGGCCCGGCCCGGGCGATGAAACTGACGGACCGGGGCGAGATCGCCCCCGGCAAACGCGCCGATCTGGTGCTGGTCGACTGGCCCGACGCGGCCAGCCCCGCCATTCGCGGCACCTGGGTCGCGGGCCGCCCGGCCTACCGCGCCATTGCCGCCTGACCCAAGGAGAGTACCATGCCCCCGCTCAAGATCGGTGCCTGCCTCATGGCCGATGAAATCGCCGCCCACCGCGACTGGCTGTTTGACGATGCCCGCGACATCGAGTTGCAGGATTTCATGACCCATGCGGCCCTGACCACGGAATTCGAAGACCGGATCATGGCGGCCGAGGCGGCGCTTGCCGGTCACCGGGGCCGGGTCGGCATCCACGGACCCTACGAAGGGCTCGACATCGACAACAAGGATGCCGAACTGCGCCCCCTGATCACCGCGCGGTTTCTCAAGGCGCTGGAAGCGGCGGATCGGGTGGGCGCGCGGCAGATGGTGCTGCATTCGCCCTATACCGCCTGGTACCACCGCAACCGGCTGGCATCACCGAACTATGCCGAGAGCAAACTCGCCCGCATTCACGATGTGCTGACCCCGGTGGTCCGCGCGGCCGAAGAGGCGGGCATCACCCTGGTGATCGAGAACATTCAGGATGTGGACCCGGCCCATCGCCGCCTGATGGTCGAAAGCTTCACCTCCGACGCCGTCGCGCTTTCCATCGACACCGGCCATGCCCAGATCGCCCATCATCAGACCGATGCCCCGCCGGTCGATTTCTTTGTCCGCGACGCGGGTGCGGCCTTGCAGCATGTGCATCTGCAGGATCTCGATGGTCATGCAGACCGGCATTGGGCCCCGGGTGAGGGAACCATCCCTTGGCCAGAAGTGTTCCGGGCGCTCGGGACCTGCGAAAGCGCGCCCCATCTGGTGCTGGAACTGCGCAACAAGGCGGATATTCCGAAAGGCTTCGCCCATCTCCAATC
>JAOXSD010000133.1 GCA_025800205.1 Silicimonas sp.
GGTCAATTACGCCGCCACCAAGGCCGGCGACCTGGGCATCGTGAAATCCCTGGCCCAGGAAGGCGCCGGCAAGGGCATCACCGCCAACGCCGTCTGCCCGGGCTACATCGCCACCGAGATGGTCATGGCGGTGCCGGAAAAGGTCCGCGAAAGCATCATTTCGCAGATCCCCGCCGGCCGCCTCGGCGAGCCCGAGGAAATTGCCCGCTGCGTGGCCTTCCTCGCCTCGGACGATGCGGGCTTCATCAACGGCTCGACGATTTCGGCGAATGGCGCGCAGTTCTTCGTCTGATCAAGGCGTCAGGAATGAGAGGGGCCGGTCCGCAGGGACCGGCCCTTTTTCGTTTGGGCAGGACATCGACCGGGGCCACGCAAACCAGGGTCCGGTTCGAGCATAATCTGCATGGGTTGCGTCAGGGGCGCGGAACAAGGCCGCAGGCTGCCGCGACAGCGACACCCCCCAAATCCACCGATCCTGCACCGACGGGATACCGACGTGCCAAAACCCCACTTTTTCTGTCGTGAACCGTGATGCGCGGGGGCACCGGACAAACCGGCCCGGCACTCCCACAGAACGGTGCTATTTCCGCCGCCCAAACCCGAAAATCCGGGCAAATGTCTCGGCCCGCTCCGCATGGGCGGCGCGATAGGCATCACGGATACGCATGTCATGGCTTGTTTCAAACATCGGGAACCTCATTGGGTTAGCATTTCTGAACTGTTCCCAATATCACCCTCGAAAAAATTTCTGACAAACGAGACTTTCCACAAGCTCGCACAAGCTCTACTTAACTGACATGTCGACCAGCACCCCGCCCCTCACCGCGCTTCGCGCCTTCGAGGCCGCCGCCCGCCACATGTCTTTCGCCCAGGCCGCCGACGAACTCCACGTCACCCCGGCCGCCCTCTCGTTCCAGATCAAGACTCTGGAAGAGCATCTGGGCCAGCCCGTCTTCCGCCGTCTCAACCGCGCCGTCGAGCTCACCGAATTGGGCACCCTCCTCGCCCCCGGTCTCACCAGCGGCTTTTCCGAGATCAACACCACCTGGACCCGCGCCCGCCGCTTCACCGACCAGCGCCTGCTGACCATCACCGCAGGCCCTGCCTTCACCGCCCTCTGGCTCGCCCCGCGCATGTTCTCCTTTGCCAGCCAACACCCCGAGATCGAGCTCAGGTTTTCCGCCAGCCTCAACCTGGTGGATTTCGACCGCGATGATGTGGATGTGGCGATCCGCTTTGGCCAGAGCGACGACACCGGCCTCTGGTCCAAAGTGCTGATCGAGGAATGGATGACGCCGATGATGGCGCCTCAGATGGCCGAGAACTACCCGACACCGGACGCGCTGGCCGAGGCCCCGCTGATCCATGACGACGTGATCAGCTTTCTGCGCCCGCGCGTCGATTGGGACGCCTGGTTCACCGCCATGGGCGTGACACCGCCCGACGCCCACGGGCCGCGCTTTAACCTTGCAGAACACGCCATCGGCGCCGCCATGGCGGGCGTTGGCGCGATCATGGGGCGGATTTCGCTGACCTCGACAGCGCTGACCGACGGTCGCCTGGTCATGCCATTTGCAGAAACATTGCGGGCCGGTGCCTCCTATCGGCTGGTCTGCCCCGAAGGCACCGAAACCCGGCCGCATGTGGCGGCCTTTATCGATTGGATTGAGGGCGAGGTCCGAGGTCTTGACGCATTCCGTGAGGGGCGCCGCTTCGTGCCTCTGCCCTCAGAAGGTTAAGCGGTGGCGCTCAACCGTTCGATTTCCTCTTTCAACTGGAGTTTCTGTTTCTTCAGTTCCGTGATCTGAAGATCGTCGATCGCCGGACTTCGTTGGGCCGCCTCGACTTCCGATGAGAGATGTTGGTGTTTTTTGCGGAGTTCCTGAAGGTGGGAGCTCAAGCTCATCGATATCCTCCTATGCTCGTGTCGTCCTTCGATCCCACCACGAAATTTGATTCGTGTCACGGGAAACAGGGGCAGCGGTGCTGCCGTTTTTCAACTTATAATTTAAAATCAATGACCAGGCTCGCCCCGTGCCGCAGGATCGCCTGCGCCTCCGCCGTGTAGCCGTCGCCGTCACCCACATGGGCGTCCCCCTCGTGGAGCACCAGGGGCGCGAGCAGCCGGAACGGCCCCTTCGCCGCCTTTTTCGCCCGCAGCAGGAACAACTTGGCCGGTCGCGCGCGGCGCGGCGCCAGGGGCAGGACGGCAATATCGCCCGCGCGCCCGTCCAATGACGCCAGGGCCTCCGGCAGCGCTTCGATCCGGTGGATCATTGTCACCACACCACCGGGACGTGTGCGCCGCAGCGCGGCGTCGATCCAGAAACTCAGCATTTCCGAACCGCCGCGCCCGCCCTCCCGCTGGGCATCGGGGGAGGCCGAGCCGGAAGACCGGTCGAAAAACGGCGGATTGAACATGACGTGATCAAAACTCTGCGCGGTCAAGTTGCCCGGCAGCGCCGCCAGATCTGCGGTGATGATCTCCGCCTTCTGGCCCAGGGCGCGGCCATTGTCGCGGGCCAGATCCGCCAGATCCGCCTGCCGCTCCACCCCGGTCAGATCCAGTCCCGGCACCCGGTGGCCAAGACAGAACAGGGCAGTACCCACGCCACAGCCCAGCTCCAGCACCCGCTCGCCCGGCGTCGCATCGACACTGGCGGCCAGAAACACCGGATCCGCCCCGGCCCGGTACCCGCGCGCGGGCTGACGCAGGGTGATCCGCCCGTCCAGAAACCGGTCTTCGCGCAGCTCACTCATTCCGAAACCGGCAGGTCATTGTCGCGCAAAACCGCGCTGGCCCGGAAATAATCCCGGTCCGCCACCATCAGCCGACGCGGCAGAATGCCGATCGATCCTTCCAGTACGCTCATATGGACGTCCATGGCAAAGCAGTCTATATCCTCGCCTTCGAGAAGGGCCGAGGCAAAAGCGATCATCGTCGGGTCGGTCGTGCGCAAAAGCTCTCTCATGACCGTGACTTAAGGACAGACGACCCCGTTTGTCGAGCAATCTGACGAGCCTGTGATGAGCCTGGACGACGCCAAAGCGGCCAAACCCCATGAACGCCTGGCGCGGGCGCTTGAGACCGATCTTTCGGCGGTGGATCAGCTGATCCGCACCCGGATGGCCTCCGAAAACGCCCCCCGCATTCCCGAGGTCACCGCCCATCTGGTCGATGCCGGCGGCAAGCGCGTGCGCCCGATGCTGACGCTCGCCGCGGCCAACCTCTTTGGCTACGCGGGCACCCATCATCACCTGCTGGCGGCCACCGTGGAATTCATCCATACCGCGACGCTCCTTCATGATGATGTGGTCGATGAAAGCGGCCAGCGGCGCGGGCGGCCCACGGCCAACCTCCTGTGGGACAACAAATCTTCCGTTCTCGTGGGCGATTACCTTTTCGCACGCTCCTTCAAGCTGATGGTCGAAACCGGCTCGCTGCGGGTGCTCGACATCCTCTCCGACGCCGCCGCCACCATCGCCGAAGGCGAGGTGCTGCAACTGACCGCTGCGGCCAATCTTTCGACCACCGAGGAGGTCTATATCAAGGTCGTGCGCGGCAAGACTGCGGCCCTCTTTGCCGCCGCCTGCGAAGTGGGCGGGATCGTGGGCGCGGCGAGCGAAGACCAGATCGCCGCCCTGCGCACCTATGGCGATGCGCTTGGCATCGCCTTCCAGATCGCCGATGACCTGCTGGATTACGGCGGCGACACCTCGGCCACCGGCAAGAACCTGGGCGATGATTTCCGCGAGCGCAAGCTGACGCTACCGGTGATCAAGGCGGTGGCCCGGGCCGATGCGGAAGAACGGGCCTTCTGGACCCGGACCATGGAGAAGGGCAAGCAGGAGGACGGCGATCTGGATCAGGCGCTGGCGCTGATTGCCAAACACGGCACGATGGAGACCACCCGGCAGGACGCGCTGGATTGGGCGGCGCGGGCCAAGGCCGCGCTTGAGGTGCTGCCGGACCATGCGTTGCGCGACATGATGCGCGATCTGGCCGATTACGTGGTGGCGCGGATCAACTGAGGCGCAGCCAGCGCCTCCTGATTGCCCAGAAAGCCACCTGCCAGCCACCAGTCGGGAAAGCGTTTCTGGATGTCATGACCGCCCGCCATGGCCTCTTCCTGGGTGTTGAACAGAGCGAAACAGGTGGCGCCAGACCCCGACATCCGCGCCAATCCGCAGCCGTCCACGCCCCCCAGGATGTCGAGCACTTCGCCGATCACCGGCGCCACGCTTTGGGCCGGGGCTTGCAGATCGTTGCGCTGCGCGCGCAACCAGGCGATCAGATCTGCGCCGTCGGCAAAGCTGGGTATGGCGTCCGGCATCGGCGGGTTGGTCTTCTGCGCCAGAGCCTGAAACACCGGCCCCGTGGGCACCGGCACCCGAGGGTTGACCAGCAGCATGGGCAGAGTCGGGAGATCGATGAATGTCAGCTTTTCGCCGATGCCCTGTGCCCGGGCCGGACGCGACAGAAGGCACATGGGCACATCGGCCCCAAGCGCCAGAATCCCGCCCGCCAGATCCTTGAGCATGTCGTCGCTGGTGGCGTCAGTCTGCCCCTCTTCGACTGCAAGCGACAATGCCCCGCGCAGGGCCGCCGCCGCGTCTGCGGAGCCGCCGCCGATGCCCGAAGCCGCAGGCAGGTTCTTTTCAAGGCTTGCCATTGCGGGTTGATTGCCGGGCACAAGCCGCAGGGCTTTGGTCACAAGGTTTTCGGCCCCGACCGGCACGCCCGCAGCCTCAGGACCAGTGACACCGAGCGATCCGTCCCCCGGCGACAAGGTCAGCCGATCCCCCACCGTGGCAAAGGCGACCAGGCTGTCCAGCAAGTGATAGCCGTCGTCCCGTTGCCCGGTGATATGAAGCGTCAGGTTGATCTTGGCCGGCGCAAAAACCTCAACCGCCGTCATTGGCCACCTGCAGCGGCGGCGCCCCTTCTTCGGCCAGCACCGCCTCCAGCCCGATCTCAAGCTTGCGGCGAATGCGCTCCGGGTCGACATCATCGGTGTCGGTCTCGTCGGTGATGAAGGACAGCGCCCGGTGCCACTGGAACTCGGCCTCCCGATAGCGGCCCACGGCCCAGTAGACATCGCCCAGATGGTCATTGACGATCGGGTCGATCGGCATCTTCTCAACCGCCTTTTCCATATGCGGCACCGCCTCTTCATAGCGGCCAAGACGATAAAGCCCCCAGCCCAGCGAATCGATGATGTAACCCGAATCGGGCCGCTGCTCGACCGCGCGCTCGATCAGCGCCAGCGCCTCTTCCATGTTCACCTGCATTTCCAGCATGGAATAGCCAAGGTAATTCAGCACCTGCGGCTGATCCGGGCGCAGCTCCAGCGCGCGGCGGAAATCGGCCTCCGCCGCCTCCCAATTGTCGAGCCGCTCGAAAGTGATGCCGCGGGCGAAATAGACGATCCAGTGCTGCGGCTCCGGCTCCCCGATCATCTCCAGCGCGGTTTTGTAAGGCTTGTTCGCCTCCTCGAACCGCTCAAGACCGCGCAGCGTGTCGCCGAGCGAGACATGGACCAGCGGCAGATGGCCGTGGCTTTCGGTCAATTGCCGCAGCACCTCCACCGCCGCATCCTCGCGCCCCGACCGGCGCAGCGCATCGGCGCGGCCCATTTCGGCGGCATGGAAGGAGGGATCATCGCGCGGCACGGTGTCATAGACCTCGGTCGCCAGCTTGTAGCGCTCCAGATCCTCCAGCAATTCGGCGGTCAGCAAAAGCGCGTCGGTGTGATCGGACCGCAGCGCCATGGCCATCCGGCCATAAAGCAGGGTGTATTCCGCCTGCGCCTCGCTTCTGAGCGCGCTGGCGATGGAGAAATAGACCTCCGACAGCCCGTCGGTGGCGTTCCGTACCGTGCGGAAAGGGACAGTGTCGCCCGCCTCAAGACGGCTGCGCAGGTCTTCCAGATAAGGGTCAAGCGTGACCCCGAAGGTCTGCCGGATCATGTCCAGCGCATCCGCATTGCGCTCAAGCTGGCTCAGCACCTCGGCATAGCCGATCACACCCCGCCGGGTGAGGTTGAGCGTGGCCCCGGCCTGGCCCGAGAAGATCACCGCCGACCCCTCGAAATCGCCCACCGAAGCCAGCGCCAGCGCCTTGTGATAAAGACCAAACGCCTCCACCCCTTCATTGGCCGCCACCGCGTCGAAGGCGTCCAGCGCCTCGGTCATCCGGCCCGCGCCGACCAGCGCCCAGGCCTCGGCCAGCCCGTCAAAGAGCGGGCCCACGGTCTGCCCGGCCTCAAGCGCCTGCAGCACGCCATCCCAATCGCCGTCGCGGGCGCCATCGCCCAGAAGGATCATCGACGTGAGCTGGCTTTTGCCGCCTGCCGCGCGGAACCGCTCGCCCATCATCGCCGCCCGGTCGATGTCGCCCAGGCCCAGATAGGCGGTGGCGGCATTTTCCAGCATCGCCACATTGGTCGGATCCCGGACCAGAGCGCGGGCATAATATTGCGAGGCTTCGGCATAATCGGAGGCAAACATGGCCGAGCGCGCGGCCAGATAGGAGCCCGCATCACGGGCCTCGGCGGCCGGTGCCACGCTCAGGCCCATCACCAGGGCAACCAGGGGAGACAACAGGGCAGTTCTCATTCGCACGCTCCTTCGGCTTTCCGGGCAGCCTAGTGGGCCACCGGGTCCGGTGCAATCCGTAGAGCAGCCTAGAGCGAAAAGCTAACGCGAGTGTTACAGGGGTCAAATCGCCCCTATTGGGCGCCCAGGATCGTCACCGCCAGCACCAGGCTGGCCAGAAGCAGGAACATCACGATCAGCGGCCAGCGCGACCGCTGCATCCGGTGACTGGGGTATTCAAGCGGCCAATGGCCCTCATTGGCCGCATCGGCCAGCAATCGCGCGGTGATCGGAATACGGGCAAAGGTCTTGCCATGCTGGCCCACCGGCCGCTCCCGGCGCCAGAATTGCGCGCCGGAGGCATCATAGTGAAACGACGCCCGCAGCTTCTCCGCATCCACCGCGAATTCCTTGGCATAGGCATTGAGAAACGCCTCCGCCCGGGGCCCGTTGATATTCATCCGCTCCAGCAGATCGGAATCCTCACCGCAGCGGATGTTTTCGCCGGAAAAATCCCGGGCAAACCGGACAATATCCTCAGCTGTCGCCATCGGGATTACATATTCGGGTAATTCGGCCCGTCACCCCCCTGCGGCGTGGTCCAGGTGATGTTCTGCGCCGGATCCTTGATGTCGCAGGTCTTGCAATGGACGCAGTTCTGGAAATTGACCTGGAAGGCGCGCTCGGCCTCTTCGCCGATGAATTCATAGACACCGGCCGGGCAATAGCGCGCCGAGGGTCCGCCATAGGTCTCCCAATCCACCTTGATCGGCACATCGGCATCCTTCAGCTGCAGGTGTGCGGGCTGGCTTTCCTCGTGGTTGGTGAAGGAGAAGCTCACATTGGTCAGACGGTCGAAGGACAGCACCCCATCGGGTTTCGGATAGTCGATCGGTTTGTGCTTGGAGGCCGGTTCGGTCGATTGGGCGTCATTCTTGCCGTGTTTCATCGTGCCAAACAGGCTGAACCCCTTGAAGAAGGTCTGGAACCACATGTCGAAACCGCCCAGAAGCAGCCCGCCGATCACCGGCCCGTATTTCGCATTGAGCGGGGCCACGTTGCGGACCTTCTTCAGGTCCTGACCCACCGGGCCCGCGCGCAGTTCCGCATCGTAATCTTCCAGCACGTCGCCGGACCGGCCCGCCTTGATCGCCGCATGGGCGGCCTCGGCGGCAGCCATGCCCGAATGCATCGCATTGTGGTTGCCCTTGATCCGCGGCAGGTTCACGAGGCCAGAGGAACAGCCCAGCAGCGCACCGCCGGGGAAGGCCGATTGCGGGATCGACTGGAACCCGCCCTTGGTCACCGCACGCGCCCCGTAAGCGACGCGCTTGCCGCCTTCGAGCACCTTGGCAATCTCGGGATGATGCTTGAACCGCTGGAATTCCATGTAAGGGAACAAATGCGGATTCTTATAATTCAGATCAACAATGTACCCGACATACACCTGATTGTTGTCCAGATGGTACATAAACGAGCCGCCCGATTGCTTCAGCCCCAGGGGCCAGCCCATCGTGTGCAGCACCAGACCTTCGTCATGCTTGGCGGGATCGACTTCCCAGATTTCCTTCATGCCGACGCCGAATTTCGGCACGTCGCAATTGGCATCCAGATCGAATTCCGAAATCACCTGCTTGGCGAGCGAGCCGCGCACCCCTTCCGAGATGAAGACATACTTGCCCAAAAGCTCCATGCCCGGCTCGTAACCGTCACCATGGGTGCCATCGGCATTCTTGCCGAACTCGCCCGCGATCACGCCCTTGACCTGACCGTCTTCGCCATAGACCAGTTCGGAACAGGCCATACCGGGGAAAATCTCGATCCCCATTTCCTCGGCCTGTTCGGCCATCCAACGGCAGACATTGCCCATGGAAACGATGTAATTGCCGTGGTTGTTCATCAGGGGCGGCATCATCGCATTGGGCAGACGGACCTTGCCCGCTTCGCCCAGCACGTAGAACTTGTCCTTCTTCACCTCGACATTGAGAGGCGCGCCCTTGGCCTTCCAGTCCGGGATCAACTTGTTCAGACCGCTGGGATCGAGCACGGCGCCTGACAAGATATGGGCGCCCACTTCCGAGCCCTTTTCCAGCACCACGACCTCAAGATCGGCGTCCAGTTGCTTCAGACGGATCGCAGCAGAGAGCCCCGCAGGCCCCGCGCCCACGATGACCACGTCATATTCCATGCTTTCGCGTTCGATCTCGGACATTTGGCTCCCTCGCATTTCGGCTGGGTTAGGCGTAATTTGACATCACCCACGGGTCAATCGGAACGGCACGTTACGAAACCGGCGGCGGATTACAAGAGAGGCACCATGAAAATCGACGGGAAAATTTCAATCGTCACCGGCGCAGCATCCGGCCTGGGCGCGGCCACTGCCCG
Source organism: Silicimonas sp. (assembly GCA_025800205.1). Lineage (GTDB taxonomy): Bacteria > Pseudomonadota > Alphaproteobacteria > Rhodobacterales > Rhodobacteraceae > CALKXV01. The sequence continues at coordinate 8,983 of JAOXSD010000133.1, forward strand.
CAGGCTGGCCGCAGACGGCAGCAAAGTGGCCATTTTCGACATGAATGAAACCGCAGGTGCCGCGCTCGCGGAGGAGATCGGCGGGCGCTTCTTCAACGTCGACGTGACCAGCGAAACGGCCGCGCAATCCGCCCTTGCCGCCATGGCCGCCGAGATGGGCACCCCCAGGGTGCTGGTCAATTGCGCCGGCATCGCGCCGCCCGCCAAGGTGATCAACCGCGATGGCGAGCCGATGCCGCTGGCGAAATTTGCCCGTGTGATCGAGATCAACCTGATCGGCACCTTCAACCTGATCACCCAATTCGCCGCCCATGCGCATAAGGCCGACATGCTTGGCGAAGAGCGCGGCGTGATCATCAACACCGCCTCGATCGCCGCCTATGATGGCCAGATCGGTCAGGCCGCCTATGCCGCCTCCAAGGGCGGTGTGGCCTCGCTCGCTCTGCCGATTGCCCGCGAACTGGCGCGCCACGCCATCCGGGTGACCACGATCGCGCCCGGGATCTTCAAAACCCCGATGCTCGAAGGCCTGCCCGAAGAGGCGCAGCGCTCGCTTGCGGAACAGAACCCCTTCCCGCGCCGCCTCGGCGATCCGAGCGAGTTTGCCGCGCTGGTGGCGACGATCATCGGCAATCCAATGCTGAACGGCGAAGTCATCCGGCTCGACGCCGCCCTGCGGATGGCCCCGACCTGAGGCCCTCACCCTTTCGGAAATACGCAAACCGGATCGGGGCCGCGCCCCGGTCCGTCAGAGCCGCCGCCGGCCCAGCAACCAGACAAAGAACACACCGCCCACCAGCCCGGTGACAATGCCGATGGGCATGTCTTCGGGCGCCATCACCGTGCGCGCGGCAATATCGGCCCAAAGGAGCAGGATCGCGCCCACCAGCGCCGAACCGGGCAGCACGCGGGTATAGTCACCCCCAACCAGCATCCGCACGATATGGGGCACCATCAGCCCGACAAAACCGATGATGCCGGAAAAGGCGACCATGACCCCGGTGACCAAGGCGCCGATCACAAAGACCACAAGGCGGAACCGGGCCACGGGCAGGCCCAGGGTCGAAGCGGTTTCATCGCCGATGCTCATGGCGTTGAGCGCATTCGACTGGCTCAGAAGCCAGGCCCCGCAGGCCAGCAGCACCACCAGCGGATAGGCAAGCTGCCCCCATTGCGCCAGGCCAAGCCCGCCCAGCATCCAGAAGAC
>JAOXSD010000150.1 GCA_025800205.1 Silicimonas sp.
ACTGGTCGAGAATTTCACCGTTCTGGAGAATGTGATCCTTGGCGCCGAAGACGGCGCTTTGTTGAAGCCTTCCTTGGCGAAGGCCCGCGATCTGCTTACGGAACTGGCGCGCGAATATGAATTGTCGGTCGATCCCGACGAAAAGATCGAAGAGCTTTCGGTCGGCCACCAGCAACGGGTGGAGATCCTGAAGGCGCTCTATCGGCAGGCGGATATTCTGATCCTAGACGAGCCCACCGGCGTGCTGACGCCGTCGGAGGCCGATCACCTCTTTCGCATCCTCAAGGGGCTGCGGGATGAGGGCAAGACGATCATTCTGATCACCCACAAGCTGCGCGAGATCATGGAGGTGACCGACACGGTCTCGGTGATGCGGCGCGGTGAGATGACGGCGACGGTGAAGACGGCCGAGACCAATCCGCAGGAGCTGGCGGAGTTGATGGTGGGCCGCAAGGTGTTGTTGCAGGTCGACAAGACGCCCGCCCAGCCGAAAGAAAAAGTTCTGGATATTCAGAGCCTTCACATCAATGACGACGATGGGGTCGAGCGGGTGAAGGGGATCGATCTGAATGTGCGGCAGGGCGAGATCCTCGGCATTGCCGGTGTCGCGGGCAATGGGCAGTCGGAACTGCTGGAAGTGCTGGGCGGCTATCGTGCGGCCAAGGGGCGGATCACGCTCAACGGTCAGGAGATCGACCTGACCGGTCGTCATTCCGATGGCCAGACCCGGCGCGCGCGCGGCATTGCCCATGTGCCCGAAGACCGGCATCGGGAGGGGCTGATCCTGGATTTCTTTGCCTGGGAAAACAACGTCTTCGGCTATCACCGGGCGCCGGAATTCCAGCGCTCACAATACCTGATGGACAATCGCGCGATCCGGTGTGACACCGAAGCGAAGATGGAACGCTTTGACGTGCGCCCGCCGATCCCGACCCTGACCGCGAAGAATTTCTCGGGCGGCAATCAGCAGAAGATCGTGCTGGCGCGCGAGATCGAGCGTGACCCGGATCTCTTGCTGATCGGCCAGCCGACGCGCGGCGTCGACATTGGCGCCATCGAGTTCATTCACAAACAGATCGTGGCACTCCGCGACCGGGGCAAGGCGATCCTCTTGGTCTCGGTCGAGTTGGAAGAGATCCTGTCGCTGGCCGACCGGATCGCGGTGATGTTCGACGGCCAGATCATGGGCGAACGGATGGCGTCCGAAACCGACGAGAACGAATTGGGTCTGCTGATGGCGGGCATGACCGGCAGGGAGGGAGCCGCCTGATGGACGTGATGCCGAAATGGGTCGATGCGATCCTGATCCCGATCCTGTCGATCCTGATTTCCTTTGTCCTGTCGGGGCTGGTGATCCTCTATCTGGGGATGAACCCGTTCGAGGCGCTGAAGCTGATGATTACCGGCGCGCTTGGCTCCACCTATGGCTGGGGCTTCACGCTGTATTACACCACCAACTTCATCTTCACCGGCCTTTGCGCCGCCATCGCCTTCCATGCGCGGCTCTTCAACATCGGCGGTGAAGGTCAGGCGACCTTGGGCGGTCTCGGCGTCGCTCTCGTCTGTCTCGCCGTGCCCTGGCCCCATTGGGCGCTGGCGCTCCCCGCCGCGATCATCGGCGGCGCGCTTTTCGGGGCCGCCTGGGCGTTCATTCCCGCCTGGCTGCAAGCCAAGCGCGGCAGCCATATCGTCATCACGACCATCATGTTCAATCTGATTGGCGCAGCGATCCTGAACTACATGTTGGTCAACGTCATGCGC
>JAOXSD010000151.1 GCA_025800205.1 Silicimonas sp.
CCGCAAGAACAACCCGCTTCTGGTGGGGGATCCCGGCGTGGGCAAGACGGCGATTGCCGAGGGGCTTGCCAAGAAGATCGTCGAGGGGGGGACCCCCGAGGTGTTGCAGGGCGCCACGATCTATTCGCTCGACATGGGCGCTCTTCTGGCTGGCACCCGCTATCGCGGCGATTTCGAGGAGCGGCTGAAGGCGGTTGTGACCGAGCTGGAAGAACATCCCGATGCGATCCTCTTTATCGACGAAATCCATACGGTGATCGGGGCGGGCGCGACGTCGGGTGGGGCCATGGATGCCTCGAACCTGCTGAAGCCTGCGCTGCAGGGCGGCAAGCTGCGCTGCATGGGCTCGACCACCTACAAAGAGTTCCGCCAGCATTTCGAAAAGGACCGGGCACTTTCGCGGCGGTTCCAGAAGATCGATGTGACCGAGCCGTCGGTGGACGATTCGGTCAAGATCCTGCTGGGTCTGAAACCCTATTTCGAGGAACACCACTCGGTGAAATACACCGATGATGCGGTGCGCACGGCGGTGGAGCTTTCCGCGCGTTACATCAACGACCGGAAACTGCCCGACAAGGCCATCGACGTGATCGATGAGGCCGGTGCGGCGCAGCATCTGATCGAGGCAAAGAAGCGCAAGAAGAAGATCGACGTCGCCCAGATCGAAAATGTGGTTGCCAAGATCGCCCGCATTCCGCCCAAGAACGTCTCCAAGGATGATGCGGCGGTTCTGAAGGATCTGGAAGCCTCGCTGAAACGCGTGGTCTTCGGTCAGGACGCGGCGATCGAGGCCCTGTCTTCGGCGATCAAACTCTCGCGGGCGGGTCTGCGCGAACCGGATAAACCGATCGGCAACTATCTCTTTGCGGGCCCCACCGGTGTCGGCAAGACCGAGGTGGCAAAACAGCTTGCCGATACGCTGGGCATGGAACTGCTGCGCTTCGACATGTCTGAATACATGGAAAAACACGCGGTCAGCCGATTGATCGGCGCGCCTCCGGGCTATGTCGGGTTCGACCAGGGCGGGCTTCTGACCGACGGGGTCGACCAGCATCCCCATTGCGTGCTGCTCCTTGATGAGATCGAAAAGGCCCATCCGGATGTGTTCAATATCCTCTTGCAGGTGATGGACCACGGCAAGCTGACCGATCACAATGGCCGGTCGGTGGATTTCCGCAATGTGGTGCTGATCATGACCTCGAACGCAGGGGCCGCTGATATGGCCAAGGCGGCCATCGGTTTCGGCCGCGACAGGCGCGAGGGCGAGGATACGGCGGCCATCGAACGCACCTTCACGCCGGAATTCCGCAACCGTCTGGATGCGGTGATCAGCTTTGGCGCGCTGCCGAAAGAGGTGATCCTGCAGGTGGTCGAGAAATTCGTGCTGCAGCTCGAGGCCCAGTTGATGGATCGCGGCGTGCATATCGAACTGACCCGGCCTGCCGCAGAATGGCTGGGCAACAAAGGCTATGACGATAAGATGGGCGCGCGGCCCTTGGCCCGTGTCATCCAGGAAGAGATCAAGAAGCCTCTGGCCGAGGAACTTCTCTTCGGCAAGCTCGCCAAGGGCGGGATTGTCAAGGTCGGCATCAAGGATGGCAACCTTGATCTGCGGATCGAGCAGAAGACCAAGCATATCGCGTCGAAGAAGAAACCGCCGCTTCTGACAGCGGACTGAGCTCAGCGCCAAGGGCCTTCAAAAGGCCCTTGGTCAAAGCCTTTTGAAGGCTTTGGCAAGAGCTTTCAGAAAGCTCTTACCCCCCGCGCACGGTGTCGATCATCAACTGCACGTTTTCGGGATCCGCATCGGGTGTGATCCCATGGCCGAGGTTGAAGATATGCGGCCCTCCCGAGAAGGTTTGCACGATCCGGCGGGTTTCTTCGACCAGAGCGGCACCCCCCGTCACCATGTGGCCCGGTGCAAGGTTTCCCTGAACCGGGCTGTCCTTCTGCAGATGCTCTGCCGCCCAGACGGCATCGACCGAATTGTCGAGTGCGAGCGCATCGGCGCCGGTGGCCCTGGCGAAACCGACGTATTTCTCGCCTGCCTCGCGGGGGAAGGCGATGACCGGCACGCCCGGGTGGCGGGCCTTGAGTGCTGCGATGATCGTCTTGGCGGGGGCGAGCGCATAGCGGTCGAAATCCTCGCCCTTCAGCGATCCGGCCCATGAATCGAAGAGCTTCACCACCTCGGCCCCGGCCTCGATCTGTTTCGAAAGATACTCGATGGTCGCTGCGGTGATCCGGTCGAGAAGGGCTTCGAAAAGCGCCCGGTTCTCGGCCTTGAGCGCATGGGCGGGCCCCTGATCCTTGGTGCCGCGCCCGGCGATCATATAGGTGGCGACGGTCCAGGGCGCCCCGGCGAAACCGATGAGCGTGGTCTCGGCGGGCAATTCCCGGGTCAGGATGCGCAGGGTTTCATAGATCGGCGACAGATGTTCGTGAACCTCATCGGCCGGTTTCAGCGGCGCGAAATCCGCCTCTGTCGTGATGGTCGAAAGGCGCGGGCCTTCACCGGTGACGAACCACAGATCGGCCCCCAGCGCCTGGGGGATCAGCAGAATGTCGGCAAAGAGAATCGCGGCATCGAAGCCGTAGCGCCGGATCGGCTGCAGGGTGACCTCTGCGGCCAGATCGGAATTGTAGCAGAGCGACAGGAAATCACCGGCTTCGGCGCGGGTGGCGCGATATTCCGGCAGGTAGCGGCCGGCCTGACGCATCATCCAGATCGGCGGCACATCGAGGGTCTCGCCCTTGAGCACGCGCAATAGTTTCTTGGTCATCTCCCGGTCCCCGCCTGTCTCATGTTGCCCCGCAAAGGAAGCGCTGTTGTAAAGAGTGTCAAGCCCGCCTAACAACGCATCATGACCCATTTCGATCCTTCCCGCCCCTGCCGCATCGGCACCCGGGGCTCGCCGCTCGCACTCGCCCAGGCTTACGAGACCCGCGATCGTCTGGCGGCTGCCTTTGACATGCCCGAAGACGCATTTGAGATCACCGTCATCAAGACCACTGGCGACCGTGTGTTGGATCGGCCCTTGGGCGAGATCGGCGGCAAGGGGCTGTTCACCAAGGAGATAGAGGAGGCGCTTTTGTCGGGCGCCATCGATCTGGCGGTGCATTCCATGAAGGACATGCCGGTGGAGCAGCCCGAGGGGCTGATGATCGACGCCTGCCTGCCGCGCGAGGATGTGCGCGATGCCTTCGTGACGCTGAACGGGCGGGCGCTGTCCGTTCTGGGCGAGGGCAGCGTCGTCGGCACGTCGAGCCTGCGCCGCCGGTCGCAACTGCTGCACCGGCGGCCTGATCTGGAGGTGGTGGAGTTTCGCGGCAATGTGCAGACGCGGCTCGCGAAACTGGAAGCAGGTGTGGCCGAGGGCACCTTTCTCGCCATGGCCGGGCTGACCCGGCTGGGGCTTCTTGACGAGGTGCCTGCGGTCGCCATCGAGGTCGGCGACATGCTGCCTGCGGTGGCGCAGGGCGCCATCGGGATCGAGCGGCGCGCGGATGATGCTGCGGTGGCCGAGATGCTGGATGCGATCCGCCATGTGGAAACGGAACAGCGGCTGAGCGCCGAGCGGGCCTTTCTCGCAGCGCTTGATGGCTCGTGCCAGACGCCGATCGCCGGGCTGGCGGAGCTGGACGGCACCTCCATGATGCTGCGCGGGGAAATCCTGGCGACAGACGGATCGAAAGCCTATGCGGGCCACCGCGAAGGCCCGATCTCGGAGGCCGTCGCCATGGGGCGCGATCTTGCCGATGAGCTTCTGGGGCAGGCGGGGCCGGGCTTCTTTACCCATTGATGCCGCGTTGCGGCAGGGCAAATGCTGCGCAGAAAGATTTTGATTTTGCGGATTTTTCCCGTAAGCTGCGCTGCAGCACTCTTGGGGAGAACATCACATGGCAGGCGATCCGCTGCTGATCAAACGCTACGCCTCGCGGCGGCTCTATAACACCGAGACCTCCGATTACGTGACGCTGGAGGACATCTCCGGTTTCATTCAGGAAGGCCGCGAGGTGAAGATCGTCGATCTGAAGAGCGGCGATGATCTGACCCGGCAATATCTCTTGCAGATCGTGGCCGACCACGAAAGCCGGGGCGAGAATGTGCTGCCACTGGATGTGCTGACCGATCTGGTGCGCGCCTATACGACCCAGGCGCAATCGGTGGTGCCGCAGTTCCTGGCGATGAGTTTCGAGATGCTGCGCGAAGGCCAGTCCAAGGTCATGGAAAGCATGACCAACCCGATGTCGGCCATGCCCGGCTATGAGGCGATGAAGGCCCAGCAGGCGGCGTTCATGAAGGCGATGACCGGTGGCTATGCCGCATCAAGCACCCCTGCAAAGGAAGATGACGCGGCCGAAGATGGCGAACTTGACGCGATTCGCGCGCAATTGGCGGCGATGCAGGATCAACTGGCCAAGATGTCCAAGAAATAGGCGCGGCGCCTATCTGAAAATCTGACGCACGGTGTCGGCGAGAAGCTGCACCACCACCGCTTCCGACAGGTAGCCGGTCTCTTCCATGTTGCGGGTGGCCTGGTAACGGCGGATCGCGCGGCGGGTGTCGTCATCGAACCGGCCATCCACGGCGCCGGGTTTGTGCCCCATGCCATTGAGCCGTGCCTCGATGATCTCACGGGTGCGCGGCGAGAGGTTGAGCTGTCGCTCGGCACGTGCGGCGGCGTCGTTGCGGCGCGCGTTGTCGCGTGCAGTGTCGAGCGCCAGAAGCCGGGCGCGGGCCTCTTCCCGGAAAGCGCCATCGGGTGCGCGGTTGAGATAGGCCTCATAGGCCTGGGCGGTGTCGATCCGGGTGACTTCGTCCCAGAGCGCGCGGTCATGGCGCGAGGCTTCGCGGCGTTTGTCGTCCTCGATCTGGCCCAGACGGGCGCGCGCGGTTTCGGAAAACTCCCCGTCGGGATAGCGGTCTAGATAGCGGCGCAGGCCCGCCTCGTCGCGCCCGGCGCCGGTTTCGGTCCAGAAATCCAGATCGGCGCGCATCTGCTCCTGACGGCGGCGCTCGGCCTCGGCTTCCAGTTCGCGCGCCCGGATGCGCGCGGCGGCGGCCAGATCGGCGATCTGGTCCGAGGTCAGAAAGCCCGTCGCCTCTGCCCCGTCCCGGCGCTGCCAGGCGGTGATCGCAGCCCGGGTGCCACGCCCGAAAATGCCGTCGATGCCACGGGTGTTGAACCCCAGAAGCGAAAGGTCGCGCTGAATGGCGCGGCGGGCGTCGCGGTTCAGATCGAGCGCCTGTTCGGCGCGTTCCGCCAGCGCCTCGGGTGTGTCCCTCAAGGCGCGCATCCGGTTCTCGGCCATCCGGGCGAATTCACCTCCGGGATGGGCGTCGAGATAGGATTGATACGCCTCGGCCGTGTTGGCCTCGCTCGCGTTGCGCCAGGCGAGGATATCGGCGCGACGGTCATTTGCAGTGGCGGGCGGGCGGCTTGTCCGTTCGGTCAGAAGCACATGGGTGTCGGGCGCGTAGCCCTGAACCTCAAGCCCGGCCTGGCGGGCGGCCCCGGCATAGGGGCGGCCCGGGCGCGGCAGGCGGTCGCGCAGGAAATCGGTCATGTCGCGGGGGGGGCCGATCAGCACGGTCACGCCCTGGGGGATGTCGAACGGCCCGAGCCCCTCGGTCAGATGGGGGCCGTGGGGGGCGCTCTGATCATCGGTGGCCAGTGACAGCAATGCACCGCCGGGATGGGCGGCCAGAAGTGCGGTGACGGTGGACAGGGGCAGGGCGCGGGCGGCGAGTGTCGCCAGCGGGCCCGGCTCGCCCTCCACGGGCAGGAAATAGGTTTCGGTGGCGCTGTGCAGGAACCGGCCCGACAAGGCGATGATCACCCGGTCGGCAGCGGCGGATTTCTGGGCGAAATCCGACAGCGCCCAGAGCGTGTCATCAAGCGTCGCGTCGGCGCGGCTGGTGATCTCCACGCCCGCGCGTTCCAGATCGCGGGCGGCGGTGACGATCCGGTCACCCCGGCGCAGGTCGCGCAGGTTCGCGTAATCCTCATTGCCGATCAGCAGCCCGATGGATTGCGCCAGACCGGGGCTGGCGGTGGCAAGAAGGCCCGCAAGGACGAGGCTGAAACGCATATGATCTCTCCCTTTTCGCGTCAGCCTAGAGCGGCGGGCCGATCAGGGAAAGGGCTCAGATCGGACGGGTGTAGCGGGTCCAGAATCGGTATTGCATCATCACGCAGGCGCAGGCGAGCCCGACGGTCAGGCCCAGCCAGACCCCCGCGCCGCCCAATCCGAACTGGATACCCAAGAGATAGCCGGCGGGCAGGCCCAGCCCCCAGTAGGAAATCACCGCCATGATCATCGGCACGGTGGTGTCCTGCACCCCGCGCAGCATGCCCAGCGCCATGACCTGGCCGGAATCGACCAGTTGGAACAGCGCGGCGGTGGCCAGAAGAACGGTACCGATAGCCAGGATCGCAGGCAGGTCGGGGTCGGAGGGGTCGATATAAAGACCGATCAGCGGTTCGGGGATCAGCAGGAAGGCGGCAATGGTCAGGCTGACAAAAATCAAAGACAGCATCATTGCCGCCAGGCTTGCGGTGCGCAGCAACGCCCGGTCGCCCCGGCCCCAGGCGCGGCCCGCGCGCACGGTGATGGCCTGGCTCAGCCCGATATGGACCATGAAGGTCAGCGCGGTGATCTGCAGCGCCACCCCATGGGCGGCCAGGGTGATCGTGCCCAGCCAGCCCATCATGATGGTCGAGGCGGTGAACAGGCCGGTTTCGGCGAAACTCGTCAGCCCGATGGGCAGGCCAAGGCGAAAGACCTTGCGCAGAAACTCCCAGTCCGGGCGGTGGAAATTGCGGAAAAGTTCGTGTTCGGGGCGGGTGCGAACGGCGCAAATGGCCAGCGCGACCAACCCCAGGAGATTGCCCAGAAGTGAGGCAATGCCGGCTCCGGCGATTCCCATCTCGGGCATCCCCCAATTGCCGAAGATCAGCGCATAGTTGAACAGCACATTCAGCCCTGCACCCGCGAGCGTGATCACCAGCACGATCATCGGAAGTTCAATGGCCGAGAAATAGCTGCGCAACACGCCGACCAGCAGGGCGGGCGTCATCGCCAGCCCGAGCCAGACCATGTAGTCGCCCCCCAGTCGCGCCACATCCGGCTCCTGCCCGACGGCCAGAAAGATCGGCTCGAAATAGAAAAACACCGGCGTCACGATCACCCCGAAAAGGATCGACAGCCACAGCCCCATACGGGTCGCCCGGCGCACCTCGCGTTCATTGTCCCGCGCCAGCGCAGTGGCCACCATCGGCATCACCGCATGGGCAAAGCCCGAGCCGAGGATGAAGATCACGAACCAGATCCCGCCCGCCAGCGACAGGGCGGCAAGTGCTGGCACCGAATACCAGCCGATCATCACCGTGTCGGTGGTGACGATCGCCATCTGTGCCAGATGGCTGCCCACAAGCGGCAGGCCCAGGCCCAAAAGGGCGCGTGCCTGCCCGGCAAAGCTGGGCTGCGTGAGAGGCTGTGTCTGTTGCATGACGCGCCTATAGACCCGGGCTGCCCCTGCGGCAATGGGTTTCAGCTGTCGTATTGAACCACTTCGATTTCGATCCCGTCGCCATCGTGGAAATAGAACCGGCGGCCCGGCTCGTAGCTGGCGTGACTGTGGGTGTCGAACCCTTCCGTTTTCACCCGCGCCTCGGTCGCGTCCAGATCCTCGACCACCACCGCCCAGTGGTTCAGCCCGCCCCGTGTCCGGTAGCTGTCGCCCGGTTCCGCCGGATCGCCGTCGAAGGCGAAAAGCGCCACATAGGCGTCGTCACTGCCGATATGGACGGTATATCCGGTCTGCATGCCGGGCCCTTCCCAGCGGACGCGCCAGTCAAAGACCCGCGCGAGCCATGCGGCGGTCGCCTGGGGGTCGGAAACGGTGATGTTGAGATGTTCGAGCTGTGCCATGAGGGCCTCCAATTCGTGAATGCCCATGGGTCCTAATTCCTCAAGTCCGCTTGAGGTCAAGGGATTTCTTTTGCGTGTTTTCGAAAGGGTGACGCGGCCTTGCGGCCTTCTTCCTGTCAAAAATACCTCGGGGTGAATTGGCCGCGAGACCAAGAGGGGCAGCGCCCCTGGGTCAGTCCCGGATTTCCCCCGGCTTCACACCCCAGAGCGCGGCTTTCTCCACCCAGCCGCGATTGCCGCCTGCGGTGATCTTGCACCATTTCTCGGAACAATCCCCGAGCCGCGCCACCACGCCGGCCTCCGCATAGGCATTGGCCTCGGCCTCGGCGCTGGGTTTCAGACGCATTGGCACCAGATCCGCCTCCACAATGACGTGA
>JAOXSD010000158.1 GCA_025800205.1 Silicimonas sp.
ACCAGCACGTCGATGCCGCCGAATTCGGCTTCGACCTGCGCGACGCCTGCGCGGATCGCGTCAAGGTCGGTCACATCCATGGCGAGACCCAGTCCGCCGATTTCGCGGGCGAGGGTTTAGGCCTCGGCCTCTGAAAGATCCGCCACCGCCACTTCTGCCCCCGCCGCGGCGAAGGCGCGGGCGGTGGCGGCACCGATGCCGCGGGCAGCACCGGTGATCAGCACGCGTTTTTCGTCAAGTCGGGTCACAGGCGCAGGCCCTTGTCGTCAAACCGGTGGAGCGCATCGGCGCGCGGGGTGAGGCTCACCCGGTCGCCATGGCGGAACCCCACTTCGCCACCTGCGCGCACGGTGAGCGTCTCGGCAAGGCCGGTGTCGTGGATGTGAAAGAAGGTGTCCGAGCCCAGATGTTCCGACACGCCGACCACGCCGGACCATGGGCCGCCCGCCTCGCTCACCTCAATGTGTTCCGGCCGGATGCCGATGGTATGGGCGTCGTGTTTGGCGGCCTCGGCGCCGTCGATCAGGTTCATCTTGGGTGAGCCGATGAAGCCCGCGACGAAGGTGTTGCGCGGGGTGCGATAAAGGTCGAGGGGGGAGCCCACCTGCTCGATATGGCCCGCCCGCAGCACAACGATCTTGTCGGCCATGGTCATGGCTTCGACCTGGTCGTGGGTGACGTAGATCATCGTGGTTTTCAGACGTTCGTGGAGTTCGCTGATTTCGAGCCGCATGCCGACGCGGAGGGCGGCATCGAGGTTCGACAGCGGTTCGTCAAAGAGGAAGGCGGCGGGTTCGCGGACAATGGCGCGACCGATGGCGACGCGCTGGCGCTGACCGCCCGAAAGCTGGCCCGGGCGGCGGTCGAGGTAATCGGTGAGGTTCAGCACATCGGCGGCACTTTCCACCCGGCGGGTGATCTCGCCCGGGTCCATCTTGGCCATTCTCAGCGGAAAGGCGATGTTCTTGCGCACCGACATATGCGGGTAGAGCGCATAGCTCTGGAACACCATGGCAAGGCCACGTTTGGCCGGCGGCACCATGGTGGCATCGGTGCCATCGATGCTCACTTTACCGGAGGTGACGTCTTCAAGCCCCGCGATCAGGCGCAGAAGCGTGGACTTGCCGCAGCCCGACGGGCCAACGAAGACGGTGAATTCGCCATCCTCGATGGTCAGGTCCAAGGGCGGGATCACCTCGGTGGTGCCAAAGCTTTTGGTGATGTTTTCCAGTGTGATACGTCCCATGGGATATCCTATTTCACTGCGCCGAAGGTCAGGCCGCGCACGAGTTGTTTCTGGCTGAACCAGCCGAGGATCAGGATCGGCGCGATGGCCATGGTGGAGGCGGCGCTGAGCTTGGCGAAGAAAAGCCCTTCGGGGCTGGAATAGCTGGCGATGAAGGCGGTGAGCGGGGCGGCATCGACCGCCGTGAGGTTGAGGGTCCAGAAGGCTTCGTTCCAGGCGAGGATCACGTTCAAGAGCACCGTCGAGGCGATGCCGGGGATCGCCATGGGGGTGAGGACGTGGATCAATTCCTCGCGCAGGCCGGCGCCATCCATGCGGGCGGCCTCCAAGATCTCGCCGGGGATTTCCTTGAAGTAGGTGTAGAGCATCCAGATGATGATCGGCAGGTTGATCAGCATGATCACAACGGTCAGCCCGACCCGGCTGTCAAGAAGGCCCAGCTGGATGAAGAGGATGTAGATCGGGTAGAGCACGCCCACGGCGGGCAGCATCTTGGTCGAGAGCATCCACAGAAGGATGTCCTTGGTGCGTTTCGAGGGCACGAAGGCCATGGACCAGGCGGCGGGCACACCGATGGCGACGCCGAGAAGGGTCGAGCAGCCGGCGATGATGATCGAATTCCACAGGAAGCGCATGTAGTCGGAGCGTTCCTGCACGATGGCGTAATTCTCCAGCGTCCAGTCGAAGAACAGGAAGATCGGCGGGTCGGCGATGGCCTGGGCTTCGGTCTTGAAGCTGGTGAGGATGGTCCAGAGGATCGGGAAGAACAGGATCAGCCCGACGGCCCAGGCGAGGGCGGTGTTCACGGCCTTGCGGCGGGGTGTGACGGCGCGGGCCATGTCAGCAGCCCTCCCGGTTCAGATCAGGCATCGAGGTTCCTCCCGACAATGCGCATGAGGAACAGCGCGACGATATTGGCAAGGATGATCGCATAGACGCCACCCGCAGACCCGAGGCCCACGTTCTGGTTTTCGAGCACCCGCTGGAAGATCAGGTAGGTCAGGGTCCGGGTGCCGAAGGCGCCGCCGGTGGTGACAAAGATCTCGGCAAAGATCGACAGAAGAAAGATCGTCTGGATCAGGATCACGATGGTGATCGCGCGGGCGAGATGGGGCAGGATGATATAGGCAAAGCGTTTCAGCGGTGGCGCGCCGTCCATTTCGGCGGCCTCCAGTTGTTCGCTGTCGAGCGATTGGATCGCGGTCAAGAGGATCAGCGTGGCGAAGGGCAGCCATTGCCACGAGACAATCATGATGATCGAGGGGATCGAGGCTTGCGACAGCCACTGCACCGGTTCGGCGCCGAAGAAGCGCCAGAGATGGGCGAGAATGCCGTTCACCGGGTCCATGAACATGTTCTTCCACACGAGGGCTGAGACGGTGGGCATGACGAAGAAGGGCGCGATGACGAGGATGCGCACCACGCCTTGCCCCCAGATCGGCTGGTCGAGCAGCAGGGCGAGCAATATGCCGAGGACGACCGAGACGATCAGCACGCCGCCGACGATCACGAGCGTGGTCTGGACGGCGGGCCAGAAGGAGGAAGACGACAGGAAGCGACCGTAATTCTCGAAACCGACGAAGCCCAGGTCGCCGCCCCTCAGCGGCAGGTATTTGCGGAACGAGAACCAGAGCGTCATGGTCAGCGGCACCAGCATCCAGCCCAGCAGCAGGACCACGGCGGGCGCCATCATCAGGCGGGCAGCGGATCTGGAGTGACGGGTGGCCATGGCGGCTCTCCTTTCCGGGCGTGTCGCGCGGAATGACGTTAGGGGGATCGTGGGGATTGAACCAGAGGGCGGGCGCGCCGCCCCCTGGTCCGGGAGGACGCCTTACCGGTAGCCTGCGGCTTCCATCGCGTCATTCGTCAGCGCCTGAGCCTTGGCCAGCGCTTCATCCACCGATTGCTGCCCCGCATAGGCGGCCGAGAATTCCTGGCTCACCTCGGTGGCGATACCTGCGAATTCCGGGATCGCGACGAACTGGATGCCTACGTAAGGCACCGGATCGACGGTCGGATCGGTCGGATCGGCGGCAAGGATCGAATCGAGCGTCTTCTGCGCGAACGGGATATCCTTGTAATTCGGGTTCTCATAAAGCGAGACCCGCGCACCCGGCGGCACGTTCGCCCAGCCTTCATTCGCAGCGACCAGCTCGATATAGCCCTGCGAAGTGGCCCATTCGATGAACTCCTTCGCCGCATCGGCTTTCTGCGTGCCGGCCGGAATCGCCAGCGCCCAGGCCCAGAGCCAGTTCGACTTCTTCTCGATGCCTTCGCTGTTCGGCGCCAGCGCAAAGCCGACGCTGTCGGCCACGGTCGAGTCATTCGGGTTGGTCACGAAAGACGCTGCCACGGTGGCGTCGATCCACATGCCGCATTTGCCCTGCTGGAACAGCGACAGGTTTTCGTTGAACCCGTTGGTGGCGTAACCCGGAGGGCCGCTTTCCGCCATCATGCCGGTGTAGAATTCCAGCGCCTCTTTCCACTGGGGCTGATCGAACTGGGCGTTCCAGTCCTCATCGAACCAGCGGGCACCAAAGCTGTTGGCGGTCACGGTGATGAAGGCGCCGCCTTCGCCCCAACCAGCCTTGCCGCGCAGGCAGATGCCGTTGATGTCATTGTCGCGGTCGGTCATCGCCGCCGCCGCCTGACGAATGAACTGCCAGGTGGGGGCTGCGGGCATTTCCATCCCGGCCTTTTCCATCAGGTCGGTGCGGTACATGACCATGGAGCTTTCGCCATAGAAGGGTGCGGCATAAAGCGTGCCTTCGTGGCTGAGACCTGCACGCATGGCGGGCAGGATGTCGTCGACCTTGTAATCCTCGGACAGGTCATCGAGCGGGACAAGCCAGCCATTGGCGCCCCAGATCGGGGTTTCGTACATGCCGATGGTCATGATGTCGAAAGCGCCACCCTTGGTGGTGATGTCGGTGGTCACCCGCTGACGCAGGACGTTTTCCTCAAGCGTGACCCATTCAACCTTATGGCCGGTCTGTTTGGTGAAATCATCGGTCAGACCCTGCATGCGGATCATGTCGCCGTTGTTGACGGTGGCGATGACCAGGTTTTCGGCGGTGGCGGCACCGGCGAGCGTGAGCAGCGCCGTCGTCGCGCAAAGCGCGTTTCTCAAAGACATCCGTACCTCCCTGATTTGGATGTTGTCCGGAAAGCCTAGAGGCGGATCTGCCACCGCGTCAATGAAATTCTTTACGCGCGTAAAAATACTGCCGTTACGCGGAGTTCCGCATGATCAGGCGGGCGCGAAACAGGGTTTCCGACCGCTCCTTCAACTTGCCGCCGCCTTCGACCAGACGAAAAAGCGATTCGACCGCCGTATCCGACACGGCGGCATAATCATGGGCGGCGGTGGTCAGCGACGGGCAGGTGAAACGTGAAAACGGATGGTCGTCATGGGAGGCCACCCGCAAGGCGCATTCCGGCTCGCGCCCGACCCGGATGCCGCGCTCATAGCAGGCGGACAAAAGCCCGATCGCCAGCCGGTCATTGCTGCACAGGATCACCGGCGAGGGCAGGGCGTTCTCTTCGAGCAGCTTCAGCCCGCCCTGGCGCCCGATCTCCTCAAACCCCCAGCCGGTGCCTTCGATCTGGATCACCTGCGGCGCAAACCCCAGCTTCTCGGCCATGGCCAGATAGGCCGCCCGGCGCTTGTTGGCATTGGGGTTGGCGGGGTGTTTCATCTCAAAAAAGCACGGCGGCTCGGCCGACCGGGTCAGATATTCCACGGTTTCGGTGACAAAGGACGCATTGTCCGAGCCCACAAAGGCCTCGCCCATCCCTTCGATATTGCTGTCGAAAAGAACGGTGGGCACATTGCGGCAGAAAGCCTCGATGGCCGATTTGTCCGACGCCCGCCCCAAAGGCGCCATCAGCACGCCTGCGGGTTTCAACGCCCGCAGATTGTCCATGATCTCGATTTCCAGCGCCGGATCACCATGGGCGGAAAACAGCGTCGGGCGATAGCCTGCCGCGATACAGGCCTGTTCGATATAGCGCGCGATTTCGGCAAAGAACGGATCGGCCAGATAGGGCACGACGATGCCAACATTCTTGGTCAGCTTCCGGTTCTGATTGATCGCATAGATATTCGGGCGATAATCGTACTTCTCAAGCGCGGCTTCGATCTTCTCCCGAGTGGAACGGCGGACGGAGTCGGGATCATTGAAGAATTTCGACACCGTGGGCCGGGAAATCCCGCTGAGGCGGGCAAATTCTTCCATATTGCGGATCGGCGTCTCGGTCATCATCTCTCCTGGCCTCGAATCTCCGCAGATTTTCTTGCCGCGCGCAAAAAATCAACTTACTTCTGCAAAGTTTTTCAGGAGAGCGGGGCGCAGCCCGACAGGTCGCGCCGGATCCGGATGAAATCGCTCAGCGCGGCCGGCTGCACCGGCAGGCCGATCAGCTCGGCCGGGGTGGTGATCGCGGCTTCAAGGGCGGTGTCCAGCGGCAGGCCCACCAGATCAACCAGCACCTGCAGGGCGCGAGTCAGGTCGAGATCGGCGCCCGCCAGGGTGCCATCGGCGAGGGTCAGGCGCCCGTCTTCGCGGCGGATCTCGCGCCCGTTCAGGGTAAAGCCCGGCAGATCGGTGCCGGCCACCGCCATGGCATCGGACACCAGGAACAGCCGACCGGGCCCGCGCTTGGCGGCAAAGGCGCAGCGCAGGGTGGCGGGGTGCACATGATGCCCATCGGCGATCACCCCCGACGACAGCCGCCCGGTGTCGAGTACGGCGCCCACCAGCCCCGGCGCGCGGCTGGTCATCGGGCTCATGGCGTTGAAAAGATGGGTCGCCAGATGGGCGCCGGCGGCGGCATAGGCGCGGCAGGTCTCGAAATCGGCATCGCTATGGCCGAGGGCCACGCGGATGCCTGCCGCAGTGAGCGCGCGGACTTGGGGCAGGGTGACGCTTTCCGGCGCCAGGGTGACCATCAGGCAGGGCAAGTGCCGCGCGGCGGCGCAGAGCACCTCCAGATCGGCCTCGGTCATCGGGCGGATCAGGGCGTCATCATGAGCGCCCTTGCGCGCGGGTGCCAGATGGGGGCCTTCAAGATGGAGCCCGGCGATGCCGTCCGCTCCGGCCTCAAGGGCGGCGATGGCGGCGGCAATGGCGGCGTCGGTGACCTCGGCTCGGTCGGTGATCAGGGTTGGCAGCAGCGCCCGTGTGCCCAGGGCGCGATGGGCCTCGGCGATGCGCGCCAGCGTGGCGGGGGTGGGGGCGTCGTTCAGCAGCACACCACCGCCGCCATTGACCTGCAGATCCACATAGCCCGGTGCGAGAATGTCGCCCGCAAGATCCAGATCGGGCGCGCCGCTTTCCGGGGCGATGGTGATCAGCCGCCCGTCTTCGAACCGCGCCTCATGGGCCTCGCGCAGCCTGTGGCCATCGAAGATCGGTCCGCCGGAAATCCGCAGATGCTGTGTCACAGGGTCTCCGTCACCTTGTTGAGATGGCGCGGCCGGTCCGGGTCGATGCCCCGGGCGCGGGCCAGATCATCGGCCAGACAATAGAACGGCACGATATTGGCAATCGGGTCGGTCAGCCCGTGCCGGGTGCGAATATGGGGCAGTGGGCGGGCGCGGGTCACGGCGGGCGTGGTGGCAAAGACCCGGGCGCCCTTGGCGGCGAGCGCATCTGCGGCTTCCGCCAGCCCCGGCTCGGCGGCATCGGCGGCGGCAAAGGCGATCACCGGAAAGCCGGGCGCGACAATGGACACCGGCCCGTGCATCACCTCGGCCGAGGAGTAGCTTTCGCCGTGCAGCTGGCAGGTTTCCTTGAGCTTCAGCGCCGCCTCATTGGCCATCGCCCAGGAGGGGCCACGCCCCAGCGTGTAGAGCGAGCTTCCGGTGATCGCCTCGGCCGCCTCGGACCAGTCGCAGGCGAGTGCCGCCTCAAGCGCCTCGGGCAGCGCGTGGATGGCGGCGATCAGCGCGCGGTCCTCGGCCATTTCGGCCAGAAGCCACAGACCGGCCACGGCGGAGGTCACGAATGTCTTGGTGGCCGCGACCGAATGTTCCGGCCCCGCGGCAATGGCCAAAGTGGCATCGGCGGCGCGTGCGAGCGGCGCACCGGAGTCATTGGTGATTGCCACGCAGCGCGCCCCTTCCGCGCGCAACCCTTCGGTCATCGCCACGATATCGGGGCTCTGGCCCGATTGGGACACCGCAAGGCAAAGCGCGCCCCGGGCCCGGATCCGGGCGCCATAGACCGAGCGCACCGAAGGGCCGAGCGAGGCCATGGGCAGGCCCAGCTGCAATTCGGCGGCATATTTCAGATAGGTGCAGGCATGGTCCGACGACCCGCGCGCCACCGACAGAAGAAAGGGCGGATCAAGGTCGCGGGCCGCCCGGGCGGTGCCCCGCAGGGCGTCGCCACTTTCGGCGATCAGCCGGGCAACGGCGGCGGGGATCTCTTCGATCTCCCGGCGCATCTGGGTTTTCGGGGCGGTCACGGGCGCGGGCCCGGTGGAAGTTGATAGGTCACGGGGGGCATTTATGCGTGGTTTGGCGCGGTTGAGAAGGCCGAAAATGCGCGGATTTTCCCTGTCAGGCTTTCTTGACACAGATCAGAGCAGGGGCCGGCTGGCCACGATATTCCCCGCAGATGCCCGGTGTCGGGACAGGAAAGGGATGATCATGGGATACAATTTCCAGGCCTATGCGCAGCAATCCGTGCCGCGCTACACCAGCTATCCGACCGCGCCGCAGTTTTCCGATGCGGTGGGGGCGGACGATTATGCCCGCTGGCTGGAAGCGCTCGATCCGGCAGCCCCCCTGTCGCTTTATCTCCACGTGCCTTTCTGCCGGGAGCTGTGCTGGTACTGCGGCTGCAACATGAAACTCGCGACCAAGGCGGCACCGATCTCGGATTATGCCTCGCGGCTGATCGAGGAGGTGCGGCTGGTGGCGCGCCACATGCCCGGGCGCATGAAGGTCAGCCACCTGCATTGGGGCGGCGGCACGCCCACGGCGCTGGAGCCGGATGATCTGGCCCGGGTGATGGAAGCGCTGCGCGAAGTCTACGATGTCGAACCCGGTGCGGAGCTGGCCATCGAAAGCGATCCGCGGACCCTGAGTGACGCTATGATCGCCCGGATTGGGGCGCTGGGCTTCACCCGGGCAAGTTTCGGGGTGCAGGAATTCGACGCCGATGTGCAGGCCGCGATCAACCGCATCCAGCCGCCCGAGATGGTGCGCCGGGCGGTGGACGGGCTGCGCGATGCCGGGGTTGCGGGGATCAATTTCGATCTGATCTATGGCCTGCCCCTGCAAACGGTCGAGACGCTGACCCGGACGATTGACCTTTGCGCCGAAATGGCGCCCGACCGGATCGCGATATTCGGCTATGCCCATGTGCCCTGGGTGGCCAAGAAGCAAAAGCTGATCGACGAAAGCACCCTGCCGGATCATGACGCCCGCGTGGCCCAGTCGAAGGCGGCGGCGGAGGCGATCACCGGTGCGGGCTACAGGCCGGTGGGGCTGGATCACTTTGCCCGGCCCGAGGATCCGCTGGCACAGGCGGCGGAGGCGGGCACGCTCAGGCGCAATTTCCAGGGTTACACCACCGATGATGCGGCGACGCTCATTGGCATGGGCACCACTTCGATCGGGCGCACGCCCTCGGGCTATGTGCAGAACATCCGCGAGACCCGAACCTGGGACCGGGTGGTTTCGGAAGGCCGGTTGCCGGTGATGAAGGGCGTGCCGATCACCGCCGAAGACGCCATGCGCGGGCGGATTATCGAAGAGCTGATGTGTCAGGGCGCGGTCGATCCGCTGACGATCTCACGCGACCACGGTATTCCGGGCGACTGGCTGGCGGACCTCGGCGTGACGCTCGCGCAGATGGCCACCGATGGTCTCATTACCCGACAGGGGACACGGATCACCATGGTGCCCGAGGCGCGCCATCTGGTGCGGGTGGTGGCCGCCCTCTTTGACGCCTATCGCGCCGACAGCCCGGTGCGCTATTCGCTGGCGGTCTGAACCCGGCTCAGACCAGCCCGTCCAGGAGCGCGCCCAGGGCGGCGGCGGGATCCTCGGCCGACCAGATCTCTTCGCCCACGGCGTAGAAATCCGTGGTCTCGCCCAGGCCCAGGGCGGTGTCGCGGTCAAGCGCGCCCTCGGCCACGACCGGCACTTCGATCATCTCGGACCACCAGGCGAAAAGATCGGCTTCGGCGCGGCTGCCGTCGCCCAGGGCGGTGTCGCCCACGGGCCCGAAGGCCACGTAATCGGCGCCCGCTTCGCCGGCACTCATCCCGTCATGGCGCGACGCCCCGCAATAGGCGCCGACGATCGCATCGGGCCCCAGCGCCTTTCGCGCCGCCCGCACCGACCGCGCCCCGTCGGTCAGATGCACCCCGTCGAGGCCGAGCCGCTCCACCAGTCCCACATGGTTGTCGATCACTAGCGCCACGTCGCGGGCATGGGCGATCTCGCGCAGCTGATCGGCGGCGCGCGACAGGCGGTCCTCGTCTTGAGTGGCGAGGGTCAGGCGCAGACAGGCGATGTCATGGGCGTCGAGCACGCGGGCGAGCTGACCGGGAAAGACCTCCAGATCCAGATCCGGCGGGGTGAGAAGATAAATCTGTGCGCGCTCGGTCTCGGCCATGGGATCGTCCTTTCGTCAGCCCGGCCCCTATAGCGGGTCGCGGCGCGGGGGGGAAGGTGGCCGCGCGGCGGATTGTCGTCGCCGGTGTCGGCGGCGGTCCATGGCGGAGCTTGGCGCCCGCCCTCCCGGGATGGCGCATCAATGGGCGGTTAGGCGCAGCGGCCTTCGGTTGCGCTCCGCGCCTCGCAGCGAATCAGTGTCGGGTTAGATGACGATTGCGGACATTGATGCAACGCGCCGCCCGTGGCTCTCACCCTTTCGCAAAATACGCATGTCGCAACGGCTGAAATGATGCGCTGAGCCGCGCGGCGACCGCGCGCGGGTGACAGGCGCTCCCGCCCGTCACGCCAAAGGCGTGCCGATTTTAGATGGCGCACCTTCGGTGCGACGGGGCGGGCGGTCGCTGCGTGGCTGACGCCCCTTGTTCCGCGCTATCAGTTCTCCGCAACCGATGTAGAATCGGCTCCATGTGGACCGTAGCCGCAAGGCGATTCTATGGTAGCAAGGGGTACTGAGCAGTCATTCGTTGCCTCGTTGAAATTGGTATGGTCGTATCTACAAACGTATTTGTTGGTCAGATATGCCACGGGGGATTGGAAGCATGTTCGAACCGAGCGACATCGTCACTTCGGAGGCCGAGGTCAGAGCCGTCATTCCCGGAACGTTTGAGCGGCAGGTCCGCAAGGTTATAGATCACATCGACGAGCATGTGCGTATCTGGATCGAACGGTCCCCGTTCATGACAATGGCCACCTATTCGTCCTCCGGGACCGTAGACGTCTCGCCAAAGGGCGATCCGGCTGGATTTGTGAAAGTGATAGATGAAAAAACACTGGCCATCCCTGACCGTCCCGGCAATCACCGCTTTGATAGTTTCCTCAACATCTTTGAAACCGGTCGTATCGGTTTGATGTTCCTGGTGCCAAATCGACTGGAGGTCGTTCGAGTGAGCGGGACCGCACAAGTGGTGCGCGATGTCGACTTACGTGAACAAATGGCGGTCGAGGGCAAAGTCCCAGACTTTGCCATTGTCGTGAGGGTCGAGGAGGCATTTTACCATTGCGGTAAGGCCGTAATCCGCTCTTCGCTTTGGGAACCGGAAAAGGCAGTTTCCGTTGACGGTCTGCCAACCTACGGTCGCGCGCTGAAGGCGCATGGCGCATTGGACACGCCGCTCGAAGAGGTTGAGCGCCTTACCGAGGACAATCTGAAGTATCGGCTTTATGACGAGTAGCTTGGTCGCAACAGAGACGTGACGCCGGTGTCGTCATAAAAATATTTTTTGGCGCCTTGAGTGGATTGCTGCACCTGCATACACGCGTACTTTGGGCTCTCATCGGGCATCCGCACTTCGTCCCGGAAAATGCTTCGAAGCATTTTCCAAGGGTCTTCGAAGACCCTCGCACAATCAAAGACCGGGCCACACAGAACTTAATCAAGCGCCCGCAGCCCAACCTTTTGAAATCGGGGCAAACTTCCCATTCATGATGTATGCGAACGCCCCAAAAATCATTCATTATCAACATCTTAAGCGGGCTGGTTTCGCTGCGAAACCACCCCGTATCCGTCTGAAACCACACCGCTTTTCAAGATCTGTCCGACCAGGCCACCGTCTGGGCCTGCCCTCCGATCTTGCCTCCCCGAGCCGCGCCGCCTAAAGCGGGGCCATGTCACAACCCACTTTCGTACTTGTCCGCCCGCAGATGGGCGAAAACATCGGCGCTGCGGCGCGGGCCATGTGGAATTTCGGCCTCGACCGGATGGCGATCACCGCGCCGCGCGACGGCTGGCCCAACCCCAAGGCGGTGGCCATGGCTTCGGGCGCGGGTCGCCTGCTGGACGAGGCGCGGCTGGCCGGGACCACGGCGGAGGCGCTGGGCGAGGCGTCCTTCGTCTATGCCACCACCGCGCGCAGCCGGGATCTGACCAAGGAGGTCTTCACGCCCGAGGCCGCGATGGCGGATGCCGCCGCCCGGATCGCCGCCGGTCAGCATGTGGCGGTGATGTTCGGCCCCGAACGGGCCGGGCTGGAGAATGATGACATTGCCAAGGCCAATGCGATCATCTCGGTGCCGGTAAACCCGGAATTTGCCTCGCTCAACCTGGCCCAATGCGTGCTGCTGACCGCCTATGAATGGCGCCGGGCAAGCGCGGAGGTGGTGCCGCGCGAGATGGAATTTGCAGGCACCGAACCGGCGCGCCAGATCGAGATCGAAAAACTGGCGGAACATTACGAGGACCGGCTTGAGACGGCGGGCTTCTTCTTTCCGCCGGAAAAGGCCGAGGGGATGAAACAGACCCTGCGCAATCTCTGGTCGCGGATGCCGCTGACGCGCGCCGATGTGCAGGTGCTGCATGGGGTGATGCGCCAGATGGTGCGCTGGAAGGAGCGCGGCTGAAGCGCGATCCGAAAAGTGGGCACCGGTTTTCGGGTGAAACTGCGCGGTAAAAGAAGACGCGCAATCCGAAAGTTAGGGGCCGGTTTTCGGGAGACATTGCGCTTCTTATCAAAGGACAGAGCGGCACATCCGGATCAGATCATCAGGACGCCTTTCTGGTGCCTCAGCCACAGCAACTGCAGGATTTGGCCGCGACCGGTTCGAGATCCTCGGCGGTGATGTCGAAGGCGCCGGTCAGGGTGGGGGCGGGCACCTGAAGGGCCTCTGCCAGCCGGTGCAGCACAGGTTCATCGAGGCGGGGCGCGGTGGAGGTTTCGAGCCTGGCCACCTGCCGTTCGGTCAGACCAGCGAGCTTTGCCAGTTTGCCGCGCCCGATCTTGCGGGCGGTGCGGATCATTTTCACCCGGGCGGCGTCAAGGGCAATGTCGGTCATCGGGGCGGCTCCCTGTTTTGGTCCATGGGACGGGCATGGCAGCGCCGGGCGGGGAGATCAAGGGGCAGGACGGGCCGGACGTCACGCCTGCGCCCGGTCGATGACCCTGGCCGCGCCGCTCGCGGCACAACAGATGATTGCCGAATGTGATGCCCGGCTCGGGGCGCAGGACAGGGTGAATTCCCGCGGCCAGCCCCTGGGGTCGGTCTGCGCGGTGGTGCAGCAGGACCGGGCAAACGTCCACCGGTTCGGCAAGCGGGACGGGCTCGATCTTTCCGATCCGCTGTTCGGCGATCCCAAAATGCGCAAGCGCATCATGGAGAGCTGTCGCCTGGCGCCGGGATACGCGTATCTGCAGGAGAGTGTTTTCAACGGCACCGGCCATGGCATTGTGGTCCGGGGGCGGGTGTTCAACAGAAACGGCACGCTTGAGATCGTGGTCAGCGAGCGGGCCGGGTGAGGGGGCGGCCGCGCTGACACCGTGATCCTGTGCGGGCTATGGCCGGGCACGCCACCGGGCGGCGAAGTCTTCGACGAAACGGTTGCGGCCGGAGCGTGCGAAAAACACCTGACAGGCGCTGCGATCCGTGCCATGGCTGGCCCATGGAATGCGCCTGCCGATGACCTCCAACCGTGACACAATCGCCATGGCCGCCGTGGCGCTGGCGGGGTTTACCTGGGGGGTCTACTGGATCCCGCTGCGCGCCCTTGACGGGGCGGGCATTCCCGGCCCCTGGGCCATCGTGGCCTTCTATCTTCTGCCCGTGGTGCTGCTGCTCCCGCTTTACGTCGCCCGGCGGCGGAGCCTTCTGGCGGGCGGCTGGCCCCTGCATGTGGCGGGGCTTCTCGCGGGCACGGCGCTGGTGACCTATGCGGTAGCGCTGATCTTCACCGATGTGGTGCGGGCGCTGCTCTTTTATTACATGACGCCCCTGTGGAGCACGCTTCTGGCCCGGGCGATCCTTGGTGAGCGGATCACGCCTGCGCGGCTCGGGACCATGGCGTTGGGGCTGGCCGGGCTGCTGTTGATCCTGCGGTTCGAGGGCGGGCTGGGCGGCGCGCTCAATCTCGGTGACTGGATGGGGCTTGCCTCGGGGCTGATCTGGGCCGGGGCGGCGGTCTACATGAAGCGCCATGAGGGGGCGAGCGGGGTGGATTTTGCCCTGTCCTATTTCTTCTGGGGCGGAGTGGTGGCGCTGGCGCTGACGCTCTTGCCCTTCGAGGCCGCGCCGATGCCCGACTGGAGCACCATTGGCGCGGTGCTGATCTGGCTGGTGCCGGTGGCGCTGATCCTGATCATCCCGCCGGCCTTTGCGGTCATGTGGGGGGCGACGATCCTCAGCCCCGGATTGCTGGCAATGCTGTTCATGACCGAGATCAGTGCGGGCACGGTGACGGCGGCGATCTGGGCGGGCGAGCCTTTCGGGATGCGCGAGGCGGCCGGTGTGATCCTGATCTCGGCCGCCGGGCTCTGCGAACCGCTCTTCGGGTTTTTCAAACGGCGCCGCTGAGGCCATTTGCCCGATCTGACCACTGGACGCCCCCCGCCGCCGGCCCTACATTCCGCGCACGATAAGGAACCCTCCGGATGAGTGAAAAACGCAGTATCTTTGAAGAGGTGCGCCCAGGTGAAACGCCGAGGCCCGCCCCCACGACAGGTGTGATCGATGGCGCCCGGCGCGGGGCGCGCGGGGCGATCCGGGCCTGGCTGATGGTGCTCTTTGCCCTGGTGGTGATGATGATCGCCGTGGGCGGGCTGACCCGGCTGACCGACAGCGGGCTGTCGATCACCGAATGGCGCCCGGTGACCGGGGCGGTGCCGCCGATGAGCGCCGAGGCCTGGGCGGAGGAGTTTGAGAAATACCGCCAGATCCCCGAATACCAGCTGCAGAATGCGGGCATGTCCCTTGCGGAATTCAAGGTGATCTACTGGTGGGAATGGGGGCACCGGCAATTGGGCCGCTTTGTCGGTCTGGTCTGGGCACTTGGGTTTGTCTTCTTTCTCGCCACCAAACGCATTCCAGCGGGCTGGACCGGGCGGCTTTTGATTCCCGGCGCGCTGGGCGGGCTGCAGGGGGCGATCGGCTGGTGGATGGTCTCGTCGGGGCTGACCGGCGAGATGCTGGATGTGGCCTCCTATCGCCTCGCCACCCATCTCGGTCTTGCTTTCATCATCCTCGGGTTTCTGACCTGGTACATCCTGCTGCTGGGCCGGGCGGAGGCGGATCTGCTGCAGGCCCGGCGTGACCGGGATGGCAAGCTTTTCTCGCTTTGCACCGGGCTTTTGCATTTCGCCTTTCTGCAGATCCTGATCGGCGCGCTGGTGGCGGGCATCGATGCCGGGCGGACCTACAATGACTGGCCGACCATGGCCGGGGAGATCTTCCCGCCCAATGCGTTCGATCTGGACCCGACCTGGCGCAATTTCTTCGAGAATGCGGGGCTGGTGCAGTTCATCCACCGGGTCGCGGGCTACCTGCTGGTGGGGTTCGGCATCATGGTCTGGCTGCGTGCACGCAAATCCGGCAAGGCCGCGACCCGCGATGCCTTTACCGCGGTGCTGGCGATGCTGGTGCTGCAGATGGTCCTGGGGATCATCACCATTCTCTACTATGCCCCGCTTCATCTGGCGCTGGCCCATCAACTGGGCGCGGTGCTTCTTTTCTGCCTGATCCTGCGCGCCCGGTTTCTGGCTCAATATCCGCTGGCGCAATCCCTCAGGAGTTAACACATGACCGCCTATGAAGAACTTATGGGCTTCCAACGCGAAACGGAGGCTCTGGGCCAGGTGATGGGGCGGCTCTCGTGGGATGCCGAAACGATGATGCCCAGGGGCGCGGCCGAACAGCGGGCCGAGGAAATGGGCGCGATGGATGGGGTGCTCCATGCCCGGCGCACCGATCCGCGCATTGGTGCGTGGCTGGAGGCCGCAGAGCCGGAAGGGCCGGTGGAGACCCGGCAGGTGGCGCTGATCCGGCGCGGCTATGAGCGCAGCCAGAAGATCCCCGCCGATCTTTCGGCGGCACTGGCGCGCACCCGGTCGCTGTCGCACCGGGTCTGGGCCGAGGCGCGGGAGAATGACGATTTCGCCCTGTTCGCCCCGAAACTGACCGAAGTGCTGGCCCTGACCCGGGAAATGGCCGCCTGTCTGGCAGGGGACGGGCCGCTTTATGACGCGCTTCTCGACAGCTATGAGCCCGACATGAGCGAGGCGGGGCTGGAGGCGATGTTCGGTGCCCTGCGCCCCCGTCTGGTGGATCTGCGCGACCGGATCATGGGATCGGACCGGGTGGTGCCTGCGCTGGACCGGGAGTTTGCCGAAGCGGGTCAGTTGCGCCTGTCATCGGCGCTGGCCCGCGCCTTCGGCTATGACGAAAGCCACGGCCGGATCGACAAGGCGGTGCATCCCTTCTCTTCGGGCTCGGGGCTCGATGTGCGGATCACCACACGGACCCAGCCGCGCGATCCGTTCAACTGTTTCTACTCGACCATCCACGAGGTCGGCCACGCCTGCTATGAGCAGGGGATTTCCCGCGACTACCTGCTGACGCCGCTGGGGCGCGGGGTGTCCATGGGGGTCCATGAAAGCCAGAGCCGGATCTACGAGAACCAGATCGGGCGCTCGCGCGCCTTCACCGGCTGGCTTTTTGGCCAGATGCAGGCGGAGTTCGGTGACCTGGGCATTGCGGATGCGGAGACTTTCTATGCCACGGTGAACCGTTTTTCCTCGGGCTATATCCGCACCGAGGCCGATGAGGTGGATTACAACCTCCATGTGCTCTTGCGCTTTGATCTGGAGCGTGACCTGGTGGCCGGTCGGCTTTATGTGGATGATCTGGAAGCGGCCTGGAACGAGCGGTTCGAGAAGGATTTCGGTGTCGCGGTCGACAAGGCCTCGAACGGGGTGCTGCAGGATGTGCATTGGTCGGAGGGCTATTTCGGCTATTTCCCGACCTACACCCTGGGCAATGTCTATGCGGGCTGCCTCCATGCGGCGCTGCGTGCGGATCTGCCCGATCTCGATGCAGCGCTTGCGGCGGGGGACACATCGCCTGCCACCGGATGGCTGGGCGAGAAGATCCACCGCCATGGCGGGTTGATGACCCAGAGCGACCTGATCGAGGCGGCCACCGGCAAGGCGCCGACGGAAGCACCACTTCTGGATTACCTCGATGCCAAGTTCGGCGAGATCTATGGGCTCTGAGGCGCCCCGGCTTTCGGTGGCGGAGGTGCAAGACTTCCTCGCCACCGAGTTTCCCCAGGTGGCCGATGATTTCATCGTCGAGGCGCTGGGGCCGATGAGTGCGCGGTTGCGCATGGAGCCCGGCGAGCGGCATCTGCGCCCGGGCGGGACGATCTCCGGGCCGACGCTCTTCACCCTGGCCGATTGCGCGGTCTATCTCGCACTCATTGCCATGGTCGGGTCGGAGGCGCTGGCGGTGACCACCAATGCTTCGGTCGATTTCATGCGCAAACCCGAAGCGGGGCGGGCGCTGATCGCCGATGTGACGCTGTTGAAGCTGGGGCGTGCCCTGGTGGTGGGCGATGTGCATATCCGGTCGGAGGGCGGTGACGCGCTGGTTGCGCGCGCCACCATGACCTATTCCCGTCCGCGCTGATCAGGCCCGCGAATAGGCCCGGCGCCATTTTTTTTCGTCCCGTTCGGTTTCATGGGACACCCGTTGTTCTGTCTTGAGAAGCAACGCCTTGGCCTCGTCCCGGGCCTTGCGGGCCTGGCGGAGGCGGCGCAGCACCGAGAACAGCACGGCGGCGGAGACGATGCCGGTGATGATGGCGGCGACTTGCAGTTCGATCATTCTTCCTCCTCTGGGAGTGAGGCCGACGGAATGATGCGATGGGCGCATCTGTGCTGGCGCATGCGCCGCATCCGGTCGAGAAGTCGCTCCAGCTCCTGGCGCGTTCTTCGGGGGTCTTGATCGGGGTG
This sequence comes from Silicimonas sp., assembly GCA_025800205.1. GTDB lineage: Bacteria > Pseudomonadota > Alphaproteobacteria > Rhodobacterales > Rhodobacteraceae > CALKXV01. The sequence continues at coordinate 17,657 of JAOXSD010000158.1, forward strand.
GATGGGGGATGACGCGGCGTGCGATGTCGCATGCACCATGGGACTCACTCACTTGTTAACGTTTACTTTTTCTTAACGATTGCGAATTGAGCGTCCGATCAAGGCGAAATTGTGGCAAAACTCCCCAACACCTGCGCAGAAAATCGGTGAGGCGCGGGCGACGTTGGGAAAACCTAAAATTTTACAAGATGTTGAGCGATGAACTTCAGCTCACGGTATTAACCATGGCATGGCAAAACCGCCCCGATCCGGCGGGGCGGTGCGGGTGTTTCGGCCGGTCCGGTGCCTCAGCGCGCGCGGTTGCAGCTCACGGCGCCGCGGAAATAGTTGCAATCATAAAGCTGTCCGCCCACGCGGGATTGATAGGCGGTGCCCAGAACGCTCTGGTTCAGATTGCCGATCCGGACATTGGTGCGGGAGGTGGCGAAATAGGCGGCGGTGGAGGCCTGCAGCCCGCCGCGGGAGACGTCGGAATTGACCGCCTCGGTGGCGCTGGCGCAGGCCGAAAGGGCGAACAGCCCGGCGGCAATGGCACATTTTTTCATGGGTCACCTGTGTCAAAGGCCCCCATGACGCCAGCTTCAGCCGGAAATCATGCCGAGAGAATGAAAAAAATGCGGCAGGGGCCGATCAGCCGCCGGTGTGCGACATATGCCGCGACATCTGACCATCGGCCTGCTGGCGGGAATAGTCGAAATCATGCCCCTTGGGTTTGCGCCCGATGGCGGCGCGAATGGCCTCTTCCAGCGGCGCGTCGCATTCCGAGGCGCGCAGGGGGGCCCGCAGATCCGCCATGTCTTCCTGGCCGAGGCACATGTAAAGCTCGCCCTTGCAGGTCAGCCGCACCCGGTTGCAGCTTTCGCAGAAATTATGGGTCAGGGGGGTGATGAAGCCCACCTGCTGGCCGGTCTCTTCCAGTTGCACGTAGCGGGCGGGCCCGCCGGTGCGATGGGCGAGATCGGTGAGCGTGTAGTTTTCGGCCAGTTGGGCGCGCAGATCCTTCAGGCTCCAGTACTGGCCGACGCGGTCTTCGGCGCCCATGTCGCCCATGGGCATGACCTCGATAAAGGTCAGATCCATGTCGCGGCTGGCGCACCATTCGGTGAGATCGAAAAGTTCTTCCTCGTTGAACCCTTTGAGCGCCACCGCGTTGATCTTGACCCGAAGCCCGGCCTTTTGTGCCGCATCAATCCCCTTGATCACCTGGGGCAGACGGCCCCAGCGGGTGACGCGGGCGAATTTTTCCTCGTTCAGCGTATCAAGCGAGACATTCACCCGGCGCACGCCGGCCGCATGAAGATCGCCCGCAAACCGCGCCAGCTGGCTGCCATTGGTGGTCAGCGTCAATTCCTTCAGCGCGCCGGTTTCCAGATGCCGGCCCATGGAGCGGAAGAAGGTCAGGATGTCGCGCCGCACCAAGGGTTCGCCGCCGGTGATCCGCAGTTTCTCCACGCCCAGACGCACGAAGGTCGAACACATGCGGTCCAGTTCCTCCAGCGTCAGAAGCTCTTTCTTCGGCAGGAAGGTCATGTTTTCCGTCATGCAATAGGTGCAGCGGAAATCGCAGCGGTCGGTGACCGAGACCCGCAGATAGGAGATCGGGCGGGCAAAGGGATCGATGAGCGGCGGCAATGTCATGGACGTAAGGTTAGGTCGCGGCAGGGGGCTCTGCAAGGGGCGTTGCGACAGGAAGGCCGGGTGATTAGGTAGGAGCCATGAAAATCGTGATGATCCCCCTTGTCGCCGCGAGCCTCGCGGGCTGCACCTTGCTGGCCCCCGCCACGGCGCCCACCGCTCCGAAACCCGATGCCGCACCCGCCGCCGCGCCCCCGCCGCCGCCTGCCAATGCCCGCACGGTGGAGCAATTCGACACCACGACCGCAGAGGCGCGCAAGGCGGCGGCGACGCCGTCTTCGGGCGGCAAGCGTCTGGGCACCACGGTGGCGTCGCTGGGCGATCCATCACGGCCCGGCTTCTGGATCATGACCGAACTGGTCAGCGCCGAAGGCGCAGGGCGGATCGAATATCCGCAGAAGGGCACCTCGGCCGAGGTGACGCTTCTGCCCGCCGAGGGCGGATCCTCCCGGGTCTCGCTGGCGGCCCTGCGGCTCTTGGAGGCGCCGCTCACCGATCTGTCGGAACTGGTGGTCTATGCCAGGTGATCCCCGCCGGGGCGATCTGACGGGAAGGGGACCGGACGACGGGTGACGGGATATGGCGCGAAACCCTGAAAAGACGGAGATCCTGCGCGCGATGATGCGGCCTTATGAGGGGGCGCAGCATCGGGTGGTCGGGTTCAGCCTTGGCGACGGTGTGGCGGAGTTTCAGTCCGATGCGCCGGACGGGCCGGAAAAGCCCGAGGCGCTGATTTTCGAGATCGCATCGATCACCAAGGTGTTTGCCGGGATCCTGCTTTGCCTGATGGTGGAAGAGGGCGCGGTGGATCCCAAGGCACCGCTGCGGGAGATGGCCGGAGAGCTGGCCGATGTGCCGGAGTGGATCACCCTGGAGGCGCTGACCTCGCACACGAGCGGGCTGCCGAATTTCTACATGCCGATCTGGAAGGCGATGGTGGGCTCGTTCCCCGAAGGCCCCTATGCGGGGTTCGGGCGCGCCGATCTGCTGGACTGGGTCCGGCGCTGGCCCGGCAAGGCCCCGGGGCAGCCGCGCCACGCCTATTCCAACCTCGGCGTGGGCCTGCTCGGAGAGGCATTGGCGATCCGCGCGGGAAAACCCTTTGTCGCGTTGCTGACAGACAAGGTTCTGGGGCCGATGGGCCTGCAGGATACGACCGATCTTCTGTCACCGGAGCAGCAGGCCCGGTTCATGGCGCCGCGCAACACCCGCGGCAAGCCGGTGCCGGCCTGGCGGTTCGAGGCTTTGGCCGCCGCAGGCTGCCTGCGGTCCTCGGCGCGGGATCTGGCGCGGTTCTCCGATGGTGTGATTGCGGCGCTGAACGCGCCCGACACGGCGCTCGACCGGGCGATCTGCCGCTCGGCCCGGCCGATTTTCGGCCTTGGCCGGGGTGGCGCGATGACACCCCGGGCGCAATGTTCCGGCTGGCTGTCCTTCGCCTTCGACCCGGAGGCGCCCGGGTTTCTTTTCCACAATGGAGGGACCGCCGGGTCGAGCTCCGCGCTCTACATCTGCGCCGGGCGGCGGGAGGCTTTCGGGATCCTGTCGAACAATGGCGTTGCCGCCGGGCTGTGGTCCAGCCTGCGGATGAGCTGGCCGGATCCGTTCCGGCAGGCCCATCGGTATTTCATGGCGGGCTGACGCAGCGCGTCGGGTTATTCCACGGTGACGGATTTCGCCAGGTTGCGCGGCTGATCCACATCGGTGCCTTTGGCGACGGCGGTGTGATAGGCCAGAAGCTGGGCCGGGATCGCGTAGAGAAGGGGGGCGTAGAGATCGTCCACCTCGGGCATCTCCAGCACCTGCCAGACCCCGTCGCCCGCTGCCTCGCGCCCCTTGCGGTCGGTGACCAGCACGATCTGGCCGCCCCGTGCCATCACCTCCTGCATGTTCGACACGGTCTTTTCAAAGAGATCGGTGCGGGGCGCCATGACGATTACCGGGACCGTGTTGTCAATCAGTGCAATGGGGCCGTGCTTCAGTTCGCCTGACGCATAACCTTCGGCATGTATGTAGCTGATTTCTTTCAGTTTAAGAGCGCCTTCCAGGGCGAGCGGATACATCGAGCCGCGCCCCAGGAACAGGATGTCGCGGGCATCGGCCAGTTGGGCGGAGGTGGCGGCGATCTGATCGGAGCCGGCCAGCGCCTGGGAGACCAGCCCCGGCAGGGCGGCCATGCCCTTGATCCGAGCCGTGCGGGCGGAAGCGTCGCCATGGCCCCGGTCGGCACCGGCACGCAGGGCCAGCGCCATCAGCACCAGCAACTGGCAGGTGAAGGCCTTGGTGGAGGCGACGCCGATTTCGGCGCCGGCATGGATCGGCAGCACCACGTCGCTGTCGCGTGCGATCGAGCTTTCGGGCACGTTGACCACCGACAGGATCTGCGCCCGCCCGGCCACATGGCGCAGGGCGGCCAGCGTGTCGGCGGTCTCGCCCGACTGGCTGACGAAAATCGCCAGGGTGTTGGGGCCGATGGGGGCGTCGCGGTAGCGGAATTCGGAGGCCACATCGACCTCGACGGGCAGGTTGGCTTCGGTTTCGAACCAGTATTTGGCGGTCTGGCAGGCGTAGAAAGCGGTGCCGCAGGCCACCATGATAACCCGGTCGATGTCTGCGAAATCAGGGAGTTCCGCTGGGAAGTTCAGGTTTTCGTTCTCAAGATAGTGGCTCAGTGCATTGGCCAGGACCACGGGCTGTTCGGCGATTTCCTTGGCCATGAAATGCTTGTGCCCGGCCTTGTCGACCTGGGTCGCGTCAATGCGGATCTGGCGGATCTCGCGGGTGACCTTGGCGCCTTCCGCGTTCCAGATTTCGACACCCGCGCGGGTCAGGACGGCGCGGTCGCCTTCTTCGAGATAGGTGATCCGGTCGGTGAGCGGGGCCAGCGCAATGGCATCCGAGCCGAGGTACATTTCCCCGTCGCCATGACCCACCGCCAGGGGCGAGCCCTTGCGCGCGGCGACGATCAGATCTTCCTCGCCTTCAAAGAGAAAGGCGAGGGCGAAGGCGCCTTCGAGCCGGGCGATGGTCTCATTGGCCGCATCGCGCGGGCTGAGGCCCTGATCGAGATAGGATTGCGCCAGGAGCGAGACGGTTTCGGTGTCGGTCTCGCTTTCGGGCGTGTAGCCTTTTGCTGCAAGATCCTCTCGCAACTCTTTGAAATTCTCAATGATTCCATTGTGGACGACCGCGACAGGGCCGGATTTATGGGGATGGGCATTGGTGACCGAGGGCGCGCCATGGGTGGCCCAACGGGTGTGGCCGATGCCGGATTTGCCCGCCAGCGGATCGTGGATCAGGAGGTCAGAGAGGTTGACGAGCTTGCCAAGCGCGCGGCGCCGGTCGAGCACGCCGCCATTGATTGTGGCAATGCCGGCGCTGTCATAGCCGCGGTATTCGAGCCGTTTCAGCGCCTCGACAAGGGTGGGGGCGGCTTCGTGATCGCCCAGAATGCCGACAATGCCACACATGGTTTAACCTTTCTGCGCTTTCGCCGCCCGGAGCTTGGCCATCAGCCGTGCGCCCAGACCGGTCTTGTTCGCCTGTTTGGCCCGGGCAATCGCCAGATCGCCGCCGGGGACATTCTGGGTGATCACCGAGCCCGAGCCGGTCATCGCGCCATCGCCCAGGCTCACGGGGGCGACCAGCATGGTGTTCGAGCCGACAAAGACCCCCTGACCGATCTCGGTGCGGTGTTTGAAGACCCCGTCGTAATTGCAGGTGATCGTGCCGGCCCCGATATTGGAGCGCGCGCCGATACTGGCATCGCCGATATAGCTGAGGTGGTTGACCTTGGCGCCCTCGGCGATCTCGGCATTCTTTACCTCGACGAAATTGCCGATCCGCACATCGGCGCTGAGTTCCGCACCGGGGCGCAGGCGTGCATAGGGGCCGACAATGGCGCTCGCGCCCACATGGCAGCCTTCGAGATGGCTGAAGGCGCGGATCCGGGCGCCGGTTTCCACGGTGACGCCGGGGGCGAAGACCACATTGGGTTCGACCACCGCGTCGCGGCCGATCATCGTGTCATGGGAGAAGATCACCGTGTCGGGGGCTTCGAGGGTCACGCCACGCTCCATGGCGAGGCTGCGGGCGCGGGCCTGAAAGACAGCCTCGGCCCGGGCGAGATCGGCACGGGTGTTGATGCCCAGCGTTTCCTCTTCCTCGCAGATCACCACCTTGACCGAGAGCCCTTCGGCCCGGCCCAGGGCGGCGATGTCGGTGAGGTATTGTTCGCCCGCCTTGTTGTCCATGCCGACCGAGCCTGCGAGGCGCAGGAGCGTTTCGGTCTCGGCCAGTACGACGCCGGAGTTGCAAAGCGCGATCTCGCGAGTCGCCTCATCGGCATCTTTCCATTCGACGATGGCGTTCAGATTGTCGCCCTCGGTGACCATGCGGCCATAGCGCCCGGGGTCGCGGGCCATGAAGCCCAGAAAGATGATATCGGCGCCGTCGGCGCGTTTGACCTGAAGATCGGCGATGGTTTCGGGGCGGATGAAGGGCGTGTCGCCAAAGAGCATCAAGGTATCGCCACCCTGGCCCTGGAGCACCGGGGCTGCCATGGTCACCGCATGGGCGGTGCCGAGCTGTTCGGGCTGATCGACGATTGCCAGATCGGGGTCATGGGCCAGCGCTGCGGCGCGCACCTCGTCCCCCAGATGGCCGACGACGATCACCCGCTGGCCGTCGAGAGCGGCAGCCGAGGCCAGCGCATGGGCGAAGAGCGGCGCCGCGCCCACCTCGTGCAGGACCTTGGGGCGCGCCGATTGCATTCTCGTGCCTTCGCCGGCGGCCAGAAGGATCAGGTGGGTAGGCATCAAGTCTTTCCTTTTCAGCAGCGACCCTTTAGCCGCTTGAATACCGTCATCTATCCGCCTCGCTGCGGGCAGGGAAGACGGAGAAAATAAATTTGTGTTGCCGGAGGTTACACTTCCGGCGATCCCTTGCCGAGGCTTCTGACCATGAAATGCGTGATTTTTGATCTGGATGGGACACTTGCCGACACCAGCGGCGATCTGATCGCCGCCGCCAATGCCTGTTTTCGGGCGCGCGGCCTGGGCGATCTGCTGGATAGGGAGGCCGATCAGCTGACCGCTTTTCATGGCGGCCGGGCGATGCTTACCCTGGGATTTGAACGCGCCGGTGTCGATCTGGCGGCGGTCGACGAGGATTATCCCCGCCTCCTGGAGCACTATCGCGACAATATCGATGTCCACACGCAGCTTTATCCCGGCGCGGTTGAGGCGGTGAAGGCGCTGCGGGCAGAGGGGTATGCGCTGGGGGTCTGCACCAACAAGCCCGAGGCGCTGGCGGAGCTGCTGTTGCAGAAGCTGGGGGTGCGGGATCTCTTCGCGTCGCTGGTCGGCGCCGATACCTTTCCGGTCAGAAAGCCCGATCCGGTGCCGCTGGTGGCGGCGGTCGAGCGGGCGGGGGGGGATCTGGCGAAGACCGTGCTGATTGGCGATACGGAAACCGATGTGAAGACCGGCGATGCGACGGGCGTGCCGGTGGTGCTGGTGGCTTTTGGCCCCGAGGGCACCGGGGTGGCACGGCTGACGCCCGATGCGCTCTTGCCCGAGTATGGCCAATTGGGCAGGATCGTGGAGGTTTTGATCGGGTAGGCCATGACAGAACGGTTCGACGGAAATTTCACCCAGCAGGAGCCGATGCCGGAGGCAGCGGTGGAGGCCGCTTTGCAGGTGCTGCGCCATGGGCGGCTGCACCGCTACAATCTGGCCGAGGGCGAGACCGGTGAGGTGGCGCTGCTGGAACGCGAGTTCGCCGATTTCACCGGGGCGCGGTTTGCACTGGCGGTGACCTCGGGCGGCTACGGGCTGGCGACGGCGCTGCGGGCCCATGGGACGCAGCCGGGCGATCCGGTGCTGACCAATGCCTTCACGCTGGCGCCGGTTCCGGGGGCGATTGCCTCGATGGGGGCAAAGCCGGTTTTCGTTGAAACCACCGAGACGCTGACCCTCGATCTCGATCATCTGGCCGAACAGGCCGAGGCGAGCGGGGCCAGCATTCTGATGCTGTCCCATATGCGCGGGCACCAGCCGGACATGGAGGCGGTGATGGCGCTGGCCGAGAAATACGGCCTGACGGTGATCGAGGATTGCGCCCATACGATGGGCGGAAGCTGGGATGGCGTGACCTCGGGCCGTCATGGGGCCAGTGCCTGTTTTTCGGCGCAGACCTACAAACATATCAACTCGGGCGAGGGTGGGTTCCTGATCACCGACGATCCCGAGGTGGCGGCGCGCGCGGTGCTCTTGTCGGGGAGCTACATGCTCTATGACCGGCACGGGGCGGCGCCAGATCGGGAGGTGTTCGAGCCGTTGCGCGATGTGACCCCCAATGTCTCGGGCCGGATGGACCATCTGCGCGCCGCGATCCTGCGCCCACAGCTGGCCGATCTGCCCGCCCAGGTGGCGCGCTGGGACGCGCTGCATGCGGCGATGGAAGAGGGGCTGGGGAACCTCGGGCGGCTGAAGCTGATCGCGCGGGATCCGAAGCTTGTGCGGGTCGGCTCGTCTTTCCAGTTCCGGCTGCCGGAGCATGCGCCGGGCGAGATTGCGGAATTCGTCGCACGCTGTGCGGCGCGCGGGGTGGAGCTGAAATGGTTCGGAGCAGACCGGGCGGCGGGCTTCACCTCCACCTATCGCAATTGGGCCTATGCGGAGCCACCCGTTTTGCCGCAGACCGACCGCGTCATGGCGGGGCTTCTCGACATGCGTCTGCCACTGACCTTTTCGACCGCGGACTGCGCCTTGATCGCGCGGATCATCGCCTCGGAAGTCTAGACGCGCTTTTCTGTCCGGACGCTTGAAATACCCGTGTCCGGACACGAAATCCCATTGACCTGACACGGAAAAGTTGGACCTTGAGCCCCGATGGGAGCAAGTGCTGTGCCACTCCGACCAACCAATGGTATCTGACCATGAGCAAGAGAACCGAGAGCATCGAAATTCGGGTTTCCCCCGAGGAGAAATCCGCCCTGCAGGCGCAATCTGCGGCCCAGGGAAAGACGATGAGTGGTTATCTGCGGGATCAGATCACCTCGGACGGTCGGTGCGACACAGCACAAGGAACCACGATGATGAAACGTTTGCTTTCCGCCCGCACCAGCGCTTTGGCCCTGCCGCTTCTAATGTTGCCCGGGCTCTACCTGATGGCCGGGAACACCTCTGCCACCGCGTCGCAGGAAGCCCGTGAAATATTTGCCGAGATCGACGCGAACGGCGACGGGGTGGTGACGGCTGCGGAGTACAATTCCGCCGTTTTCGGCTGGGAAACAGAAGGCGGCGAGGCGTTCGAACCGCCTGCCGCATGTGCCGAGGACGAGATCGAGTGGGAATTTGCCGATGATCCGATGAATGTCGCGGTGGTCGATTCCGACGGGGATGCCAAAATCACCTTTGAAGAGCTTGATACCTCGCTGCAACGGGAGAGGGTCGAGACGTTCCTGCACATCGACCACGATGGCGATGGCATCGTCACCATGGCCGAGGTGATGGGCGAAGCCCGGCATGAAGAGGCCGAGGAGGTGGGCGTCAGCCCGGCCTGTCTGGCCGCGCTTGAGGCACTTGAAGCCGAGCCGGTCGGGGAAGGGGACGACATGTCGCCCGAAGAGTTTGCCCGGCATTTCATCGCCGCCTACGACGTGAACCGGGACGGCATGCTGACGCTGAAGGAGATTACCCAGAACTGACGGGTCCGTTCCCCCTGGACCCATCGGAGCGGGGGCGCGTCGGTTCAGGGAGCCGCGTGCCTCCCGCATCGCTGCAACCAATCTTCTCTTGCAAGGTGCCCTGTTCCGGTGAAATACAGGAATTGAACAAGTGTTCATATAGGGAGGAGCCGCCATGTTCACTGCGTCCATGAATTTCGATCTGGGCGACGATGTCGCTGCCCTGCGCGACGTGGTCCATCGCTGGGCGCAGGAGCGCGTGCGGCCCATGGCGGGCGAGATCGACGCGTCGAACGATTTCCCGGCCGAGCTTTGGCGCGAAATGGGCGAGTTGGGCCTGTTGGGCGTCACGGTCGAGGAGGAATTTGGCGGTGCCGGGATGGGCTATCTGGCCCATGCGGTGGTGGTCGAGGAGATTGCGCGGGCCTCGGCCTCGGTTTCGCTGTCTTACGGGGCGCATTCGAACCTCTGCGTGAACCAGATCAAGCTCAACGGGACGGCGGAGCAGAAGCAGAAATACTTGCCCAAACTGGTCTCGGGCGAGAATGTGGGCGCGCTGGCGATGAGTGAGGCGGGTGCCGGATCGGACGTGGTGTCGATGACGCTGCGCGCCGAAAAGCGCAATGATCACTACCGGCTCAATGGCACCAAATACTGGATCACCAACGGCCCCGATGCCGATACGCTGGTGGTCTATGCCAAGACCGACCCCGATGCGGGATCGAAAGGCATGACCGCTTTTCTGATCGAAAAGTCGATGACCGGGTTTTCCACCTCGCCCCATTTCGACAAGCTTGGCATGCGCGGCTCGAACACCGCCGAACTGATCTTCGAAGATGTGGAAGTGCCCTTCGAGAACGTGTTGGGCGAAGAGGGGTGCGGGGTTGCGGTACTGATGTCCGGGCTTGATTATGAACGGGTGGTGCTGGCGGCCATCGGACCGGGGATCATGGCGGCCTGTCTCGATGAAATCATGCCCTACATGGTCGAGCGCAAGCAGTTCGGCAAACCCATCGGGTCGTTCCAGCTGATGCAGGGCAAGATTGCCGACATGTATGCGGCGATGAATTCGGCCCGCGCCTATGTCTATGAGGTGGCCAAGGCCTGCGACCGGGGCGATGTGACCCGGCAGGATGCGGCGGCCTGCTGTCTCTATGCGTCCGAAGTGGCGATGACCCAGGCCCATCAGGCGGTGCAGGCGATGGGCGGGGCGGGGTTCATGAATGACCATCCGGTCTCGCGTCTGTTCCGGGATGCGAAACTGATGGAGATCGGGGCGGGCACGTCGGAGATCCGCCGCATGCTGATCGGGCGCGAGTTGATGGGCGCGATGGGCTGATCCCGGGGGCGGGAATTGCGTATTTTTGAAAGGGTGAAGGCCGGGGCGGTGTAAAATCGCTCCGGCTTTGCTTATGTTTACGGGGTATATTAGGAGATATGATTTGCGACATACTATTTTGACGCTTGCCTTCTGTCTTGCCGGCCCGGCTGTGGCGCAGGATGATTTGAAAGGCAAATATGGTACGGTCCTGGAGGCATGTTTCGGTGCCGCCACATCCACCGTCGAGGGTGAGGCCTGTATCAGCCGGATGTTCGAGGCCTGTGCTCAGGGGGAACCGGGTGGGCAATCCACGGTGGGGACGATCGATTGCGCCCGCGCCGAGGCGGAGATCTGGGACAAGCATCTGAACATCGAATACAAGGCGACCCGCGCGCAGATGCGGCAGGATGACAAGGCCGAACTGCGGACTTTCCCCGAATTCGCGCGCCGGGCCGAGGCCCTGCTGGCAGCACAAAGGGCCTGGATCGCCTTTCGGGATGCGGAATGCGATCTGGTGTCTGCCCAATTCGGGGCGGGCAGTTTGAGCAGGGTTTCGGCCAGTCTCTGCGTGATGCAGATGACGGCGGAACGCACGTTTGAACTGCGTGCCTATCGGGGCGGTTTCTAATGAGCGTCGATCTGGTGCCCTACGTCCAGAAAGTGCTGGCCGAGCAGGACGAATATCGCGCGGCCGCCCCGTCGGTTCTGCCGCGCGCGGTGCGCTCCGTGGCCGGGCCGCTGGCGCAGGCCACCCAATGGCTGATCCCGGCAGAGGTGGTGGAAGCGGCGATCAAAGGCGCCGATTGGGTTGCAAGTACATCCATTCGCAATGCTGTTTTGTCCCATGATTTCAATTCGCTGGAGGCCTGTGATCAGGCGGCGTCCGAGGTGCGGCGCTGGGCGCTGGGCTATGGGGCCACGGGCGGCGGAGCGGCGGGGGCGCTGGGCGCGGCGGGGCTGGCCATCGATATTCCCGCCACGATCACCCTGGCGCTGCGCACAGCAAGGCTCACCGGGCTTGCCTATGGATTTGGCGGCCAGGGGGCCGAGGAGCAGGTCCATATTCTCGATATCCTGCAGCTGGCCGGGGCCAATTCTGTCGAGGAGCGGCAGGTGGCGATTGCCCGGCTGGCCGAGGGGCGGCGCAGTCTTCGGGGCGATGACTGGCAGAAGGTGGCCGAGATGACCGGCCAGGCGGCGGGCGCGGCCCAGGCGGCCCAGCGGGCGGCGCAGACCCTGGGCGTGAACCTTTCGACCCGCAAGCTTGCCCAGGTGGCGCCGGTGATCGGGGCAGCGGTGGGCGCCAGCGTCAATGCGGCCTTTCAAAGCGATGTGGCCGGGGCGGCACGGTTTGCCTTTCGGGCCCGCTGGCTGGAGGCTCAGGAGGGGATCATCGAGGCCAGGCGTTGACCCGTGCGCGCCCGCCCGCTAGGGAGGGGGCGACGTGACAATGGAGAGCGCCTTGGACGAGCTTCTCAGAGAATATCTGCCCATTCTGGTTTTTCTCGGCATTGCCGTGGCCCTGGGCCTGGTGCTGATCCTGGCCGCCGTGATCGTGGCGCCGAAGGACGCCGATCCGGAGAAGCTTTCGGCCTATGAATGCGGCTTCAACGCCTTTGATGACGCGCGGATGAAGTTCGATGTGCGGTTTTACCTGGTGTCGATCCTGTTCATCATTTTCGATCTGGAAATTGCCTTTCTCTTCCCCTGGGCGGTGGCCTTCGGGGAATTGAGCGATGTGGCCTTCTGGTCGATGATGGTCTTCTTGGCGGTGCTGACCGCAGGCTTTGCCTATGAATGGAAGAAAGGCGCGATGGATTGGGAATGATCCCGGTTCCGCGCTGAGAAGGAAGGCCGCCCCGGGGCGGCCTTTTTGTTTTTATGCGAAGGGGTTAGCGGCGTTTGCGCATCCAGCCCAGCATGCCGAGCCCGGCCAGAAGAAGCGGCGCGCCCGCAGGCAGCGGGATTGGGGAGGGCATCGGGTCTGTGCCGCCATTACCGCCGCCGGTGTCGCCGCCGCCGTTGCTGCCGTCATTTCCGCCACCCCCGGTGCCGCCGCCAGTGCTGCCCACGATCAAGCTGGTGATGCCGATCTCGGCGCCGAGCGTGCTCCGGTTGGCGCTGCCGTTCGGAACGGTCGTGCCGTAGATAAAGCTCTGTTGCTGGGTCTGGGTATTCGCAAGGCCCTCTCCGATCGCCACGCTCAGCGTTGCGCCGCTGAACGTGTCGGGCAGGAAGGCGGCGACATAGCGGAACCCGTCCGAGGTGCCGCCGGGGATGCCGACGGCCAATATGTCAAACGTGTCGGTGCCGTCGGTCGCGTTGTCATAGACATAAAACCGGCTGGGCGCCACGCTTTCCGAAACCCCGGTGGCCGGGACGTCAATGGAGACGCTGGTCAGGGCATAGCTGGCGGCGGCGGTGTAGCTGCTGGCGGTGATCCAACTGGCGAGATCGGTGCCGGGTGCGGCATCATCCTCGCCCACAAGGGTCAGGACCGCTGTCTCGCCAAAAGATGAGGCAAAGTCGCCGGTGGCATTGTTCAAGGTGCCTTCGAATGTGGCGGTCACGGTGGCGGCCAGCGCCGCCTGACCGATGAACAGGCTGGCCAGCGCCAGTCCTGCGGTTGCGATAGTCGATTTCATGATTTCCCCTCAAAGAAACTCGCACGCGCCACACATTCGGCGCAACCCCATGGTTTTGCGCGAGGAATGGCTTGTCAAACTTTCCCGAGGCGGGTTTTCCAAAGAAAAATGTGTTTCTTGCGGTGCGGCTCACGGAAGGCCGCAAAATAGATCTTTTTCATTCGGCGAATTTTCACATCGAAAAATCCGATCAATGTCTAATCGGCGTCTTTCCAGGTGAATTTGCAAGGTGCGGGCTCCGGATTGCGCCGATACGATTCGAGCAATCGGTCAATCGCCTGCCGGGTGATATGCTTGTGATCTTCGTTCAATCCCAGAGAGGCGACCATTTTCCAGTGCCCATACATCAGCGACACGAAAACAAAGGAAATCTGTTCGCAGACGGGCAGGGGGATGTTGTCATATTGCTGCCGGATCTCGTGGCTGACCACATGGCCCAGAAGGTTGTATTGCTGGCGCAGATTGCCCTTGATCCGGTCGGACCTTGCGGCGAGCGACATCAGCGCATCATAGACCTGATCGTCCCGGGGTTTTCTGGGGGCCTCCAGCAGATCGAAGTAGAAATCCATGAAAAGGCCCACCCGGTTGTCGCCTTCAAACGCGTTCATGCCCTGGATCAGCGCCTCGCGATAGACGGCGGCGATCTTGTCGCAGAGCGCGAGCATGAGATCGTCAGGATCCGCAAAGTAATAACGGATCAACTGGCGGGGAATTCCAATGGTATCTGCAATTCGGCTGTAGGACAGATGGGGCAGGCCCTCGTCCATCAGTAATTCGAATGCGCCATCCACAATGATGGCGGCCTTGTCTTCCGGCATCCCGTCATCCCTTCTGGCTTCTGAAGATCACGGGCAGCCAGTCTCATCAAGTCACGTTGCGGCAATTTTGCGGTTTGAAAAATGCAATTGGGGCGAATGAAAAATGTCATTCTCATCTTAGGGTTGGATCCGGCGGGAAAAGGGGCAGGGGGCCGGTTCTGCGCTGACGCTTGTGCAAATCAGGGGCGTCTTCGGGGCCGGGCCTGCCGGTCACATCCCCTTCATCCTGCGGCTCTTCGCGCGTTGACCCCTCTGATCCGAAAGGCTAAACCCGCGCCAACAGGAGATGAGCCATGAGTGTCGCCACAACAGCCAATTCCGCCGGTCCTGATCGGGAGGTCGCGACCCGCGCCCTCAACCAGGAATTGCAGGACAAGGGTTTCCTGGTCACTTCGACCGATGACATCATCAACTGGGCGCGCACCGGCAGCCTCCACTGGATGACTTTCGGTCTGGCCTGCTGCGCGGTCGAGATGATGCACACCGCCATGCCGCGCTATGATCTGGAACGCTTCGGCACAGCCCCTCGCGCCTCTCCGCGCCAGTCCGATCTGATGATCGTCGCGGGCACGCTCACGAACAAGATGGCACCGGCCCTGCGCAAGGTCTATGACCAGATGCCCGAGCCGCGTTACGTGATCTCCATGGGATCCTGCGCCAATGGCGGCGGCTATTACCATTACAGCTATTCGGTGGTGCGCGGCTGCGACCGGGTCGTGCCGGTCGATGTCTACGTGCCGGGCTGCCCGCCCACGGCCGAGGCGCTTTTGTACGGTATCCTGCAATTGCAGCGGAAGATCCGCCGCACGGGCACCATCACCCGCTGAGGGAGGCGAATATGTCGGAAGAATTGCGCGAACTTGCCCTCCATATCGAGGCCAAACGCCCCGATTGCGTGCTGAACCATGACATCGCCTTTGGCGAGCTGACCCTGACCATCTCGCCCAATGCGCTGGTGTCCTTTGTCGATTTTCTGAAGGCGGACAAGACCTGCCTGTTCTCGACCCTGATCGACATCACCGCCGTCGATTACCCGGCCCGCGAGGCGCGGTTCGACGTGGTGTATCACTTCCTGTCGATGTACCAGAACCACAGGGTGCGGGTGAAAGTCGCCGCAAGGGAAGAGGACATCCTGCCCTCGATCATCGAGGTGCATCCCTCGGCCAACTGGTTCGAGCGGGAAGTGTTCGACATGTTCGGGATTCTCTTCTCGAACCACCCGGACCTGCGCCGCATCCTGACCGATTACGGGTTCCGCGGCTATCCGTTGCGCAAGGATTTCCCCACCACCGGCTATACCGAGGTGCGTTATTCCGAGGAACAGAAGCGCGTGGTCTATGAACCCGTGAGCCTGGTGCAGGAATACCGCCAGTTCGATTTCATGAGCCCTTGGGAAGGGGCCGAATACATCCTGCCCGGCGACGACAAGGCCGAGGCGAAAGGCTGAGGTGGCGCAGGTGGTGTTCCTCTGCATCGGGGCGGCCAAGGCCGGGACGAGCTGGGTCTATGACCATCTCGCCCGCCATCCCGGCTGCCATCTGCGGGGGATCAAGGAATTGCATTACTTCACCGCTCTGGAGGCGGGTCATCTGGACCGCGAGTTGGAGAAGCATCGCGGCTATCAGGAAGGTGCGCTGAAACGGTTGGCGCGTGGCACTGCCGGGCCCGGCCTGGCCGGGCGGGTCGAGGATCGCGCCGACTGGATGGATGTGCTGGCGCGCGGGCAGGAAGATGTGCCTGCTTACCTGGACTACCTCAAAAAGGGCGCGCGCGGTGATCAGGTGATCGGGGATGTGACGCCCGCCTATGCGCTGCTGCCCGAGGCGCGGCTGCGCCAGATCGGGACCATGGCGCGCGATGTGCGCATTCTCTTTCTGATGCGCGATCCGGTCGACCGGCTCTGGAGCCATATCCGCATGATCGCGGCCCGTCGTGATCCGAACGGCAAGGCCACCGCGCCCCGCTGTGGGCGGCTGTTGCAGAAGGTGTTTTCCGGCGAGGAAAGCCAGATCGTGAAGCGCTCGGACTACGCCGGGACTTTGAAACGTCTCAAGGCCGCGCTGCCCGAGGGTCGCGTGCTGATCGAAGTGTTCGAAGAGATGATCGCGGGCGAGGGCTTTGCCCGCATCCTGCGCTTTCTGGGGCTCGCGCCCATGGACGCCGATCCGGTGCCGGTCCATCGCGGCCAGCCCGTCGAGATGACCCGCGACCAGCGTGCCGCCGCGCGCGCCTGGCTCGCGCCCCAATATGACGCAGCCCGAGAGGCGCTCGGGCGATGCCCCGCCGCCTGGATGCGGGAAGGAGTGGATGATGGACGGTAAATTCGAGGACGCCCTGACCGGCGAACAGAAGATCCGCAATTTCAACATCAATTTCGGGCCCCAGCACCCCGCCGCCCACGGCGTGTTGCGTCTGGTTCTGGAACTGGATGGCGAGATTGTGGACCGTTGCGACCCCCACATTGGTCTGCTCCATCGCGGCACCGAAAAGCTGATGGAAAGCCGGACGTATCTGCAAAACCTGCCCTATTTCGACCGGCTGGATTACGTGGCGCCGATGAACCAGGAACATGCCTGGTGTCTGGCCATCGAGAAGCTGACGGGCGTGGAAGTGCCGCGCCGCGCCTCGCTGATCCGGGTGCTCTATTCCGAGATCGGGCGCATCCTGAACCACCTCCTGAACGTGACCACCCAGGCCATGGATGTGGGCGCGCTGACGCCGCCGCTCTGGGGCTTCGAGGAACGCGAAAAGCTGATGGTCTTCTACGAACGGGCCTGTGGCGCGCGGCTCCACGCCGCCTATTTCCGTCCCGGCGGGGTCCATCAGGATCTGCCGCCCGAGCTGATCGACGATATCGAGACCTGGGCCCATGAATTCCCCGCCGTTCTGGACGATATCGACGGGCTGCTGACCGAGAACCGGATCTTCAAACAGCGCAATGTGGACATCTGTGTGGTCTCCGAACAGGAGGCGCTGGATTGGGGCTTTTCCGGCGTGATGGTGCGCGGCTCGGGCATGGCCTGGGATCTGCGGCGCGCGCAACCCTATGAATGCTATGACGAATTCGACTTCCAGATCCCGGTGGGCAAGAATGGCGATTGCTATGATCGCTACCTTTGCCGGATGGCCGAGATGCATGAAAGCCTGAAGATCATCCATCAGTGCATCGAGAAGCTGCGCAATGAGCCGGGTGATGTTCTGGCGCGCGGCAAGCTGACCCCGCCCTCGCGCGGCGAGATGAAAACCTCGATGGAAGCGCTGATCCACCATTTCAAGCTTTACACCGAAGGCTTCCACGTGCCCGCAGGCGAGGTCTATGCCGCTGTCGAGGCACCGAAGGGCGAGTTCGGCGTCTATCTGGTGGCGGATGGCTCGAACAAACCTTACCGCGCCAAGATCCGCGCGCCGGGATACCCGCATCTGCAGGCCATCGATCATCTGTCCAAAGGGCATATGCTGGCCGATGTGGCCGCGATCATCGGCACGATGGATATCGTGTTCGGGGAGGTGGACCGGTGAGCCATCCGGCACCGACGCACTACCGACGTAATACCGACGTGATACCGACGTCAAAAAGAAGGCTCTGAGACACCATGCTCCGCCGTTTGCACAAAGACCAACCCGAAGCCTTCGCCTTCACCCCCGCCAACCAGGCCTGGGCGGAAGCGCAGATCACCAAATACCCCGAAGGCCGTCAGGCCTCTGCCGTGATCCCGCTGTTGTGGCGCGCCCAGGAACAGGAAGGCTGGCTGTCGCGGCCCGCGATCGAGGCGGTCGCGGCGATGCTCGACATGGCCTATATCAGGGTGCTGGAAGTCGCCACCTTCTACTTCATGTTCCAGCTGGTCCCCACCGGGTCGATCGCCCATATCCAGGTTTGCGGCACCACGTCCTGCATGATCTGCGGCGCCGAGGATCTGATCGCGGTCTGCCGCGAGAAGATCGCCGATCAGCCCCATGTGCTCTCCGCGGACGGCAAGTTCACCTGGGAAGAGGTGGAATGCCTGGGGGCCTGTGCCAATGCGCCCATGGCCCAGATCGGCAAGGATTATTACGAGGATCTGACCGCCAAGCGCTTTGGCGAGATTTTGGACGAACTGGCCGCCGGTCAGGTGCCGGTGCCGGGGCCGCAGAACGGGCGCTATGCGGCCGAGCCCCTGTCGGGTCTGACCTCGCTGAAGGATTTCGACTCGGGTCGCACCCAGTACAATGCCAGCGCGCAATTGGCGGTGGATCTGGGCGATACGGTCAAACGCATCGATGGCACCGAAGTGCCCCTGACCACGCCCTGGCTGGGCAAGGGCCCGGCGCCGACAGCGGCAAAGGACGGCAAGGCGGCGAAACCTGCCCCGAAGGCCGAGGCGCCCAAAGCCGCGCCTGCGGCCGAAACGCCCGTGACGGAGGTGGCGCAAAGCCAGCCCGAGGGGCTGTCGGAGGCGCGCGAAGGTGGTCCCGATGATCTCAAGAAGATCAAGGGGGTCGGCCCGAAGCTGGAGACCCTGCTGCACGAGCTTGGCTTCTTCCATTTCGATCAGATCGCCGGTTGGGGCGCGGAAGAGGTTGCCTGGGTCGACGAGAACCTGCAGGGGTTCAAGGGCCGGGTGAGCCGCGACAATTGGGTCGATCAGGCTGCGAAACTGGCCGCCGGCGAAGTCACCGAATTCTCCAAGCGGGTCGAGGACGGCGACGTCTACTGACAAACCGAGCTAAAAACTGACCCTGGGGAAGGTGATATTTTCCCCGGACCGGCCCGTTCCTGCTATGACGTTAGCGTCTGCAGACGTCTGAGGAGAGGAGTGTGTCGATGTCACAGAATAATTCCGGCCATATCACCCTTGCACTGGTTCTGGGTGCAACGGTTTTCGTGGTTGCCTTTTTGATGCTGCTTGTTTTCGGAGATTACACGTTCAGCCCGGCGTTTTTCCTGGCCGCTCTTTTGTCCCTTTTGACCACTGTCGTTCTGTATCTGGGGTTCGGGCTCAATGACGGGGAGGATCTGTCGGGCCTGATCAAGCCGGGCTCTGCGACCACGTCACCGGCCCCTGCCGCGCAAGCTGCGCCCGCGCAAGCGGCCGCGTCAGCCGCACCTGCCGCGACCGCCGCACCGGCCCCTGCCGAGGCGAGCGGGGCGGAGGCCCCTGTGGAGGACGACGCGGGTCAACCGGTTGCAGACGCTGCAGAGCCGGTGGCGGTGGCCGAAACGCCCGCGGCTGCGGATCCCGGTCCCGATTACGATGGCGACGGGGTGCAGGAAGGCGAGGGGGAAGGCACCCGTCCGGCCGGGCTTTATGAGGCGCGCAACGGCAAACCCGATGATCTGAAGGCGATCAAGGGGGTCGGGCCGAAGCTGGAGCAGCTCTGCAATTCCCTCGGTTTCTGGCATTTCGACCAGATCGCCAACTGGACCGCAGATGAAGTCGCCTGGGTGGATGCCAATCTCAAGGGCTTCAAGGGCCGGGTCAGCCGCGACAATTGGGTCGAGCAGGCGGGTATCCTCGCCTCGGGCGGTGAAACCGAGTTTTCCAAACGGGTGGAGGACGGCGGGGTCTACTGACCGGCGGCCCCGGCCAGCTGCACGCAATTGCGCCCGGTGGCCTTGGCGTCATAAAGCGCTGCATCGGCGGCCTTGAGCAGATCCTGGGGCAGGTTGCCGTGATCGGGATAGGCCGCCACCCCCAGCGACACGGTCACCCGGGGCAGGATCTCCGCCCCGTAGCGGATCTCGCTGGCCTCGATCGCGGCGCGCAACGCTTCGGCCCGGTCCCGGGCCTGGGCGAGATCGGCGCCGGGCAGCAGGACCGAGAATTCCTCCCCGCCGAACCGGCAGGGGGTTTCGCCGTCGCAGAACATCTCCTGCATCCGGTCGGCAATGGCGCGCAGCACCATATCGCCGGCATCATGGCCATGGGTGTCGTTGAAGCTTTTGAACCGGTCGGCATCAAAGGCCAGCACCGCGAAGGGCGTTGACTTGCGCGCCGCCGTCGATTGTTCGGCCCGGAGCGCCTCAAGGAAATAGCGCCGGTTGTAGAGCCGGGTCAGCGGGTCGCGGGTGCTCTGATCATGGAGTTCGTCGCGCAGTTTCACATTGGCGATGGCAAGGCTGATATGTTCGCCGCATTGCAGGCCCAGCCGGTACCCCGCCTCGGCCACCTCCGGCTCGATATCCGGCGGGAAGGTGATGTGGAGAAGCCCCACCGTATCCCCATGGGCCACGATGGGAATGCAGAGCGCGTCGGTGGGGGCGAGAGGGCGGTTCTGGTCGGTCACATGTTTGCAGGCAAAACTGACACCGCGCGCATCGAACCGGTAGCCGCGCCCGCGTCTGAGCGCCCAGCAGCTGTCGGGCGCGATATGGTCGTGGATCGGCGCCTCGCCCCAGGCACAGGCGCCGTCGAGCACATCGCGGGAGTTCGAGTAGATGTAAAGCTCGCCCTGGGTGTCGGGCAGCAGGTGGCGCATGAATTCCGAGACCACGGCGAAAAGCTCGGTCAGGGTCTTGCAGCTTTGCAGCCATTCGTCGAGATCGGCCAGAAGCTTGGCCTCGGCGCGCCAGGCCTGTTCCTTGGCCAGCATGGACTTGGCTTTCGCTTCGGCCTTTTCGGCTTTCTGTTTGGCCACCGCCAGATCGGCGGCGTCCTGGCGAAACTGGGTCACATCGGTGAAGGTCACCACATAGCCGCCGTTGAACAGCGGGCGGGCATAGGAGGAAATCACCTTGCCCGAGGCCATGTTGCGATCGAAATGAAACGGCTGGCCGGTGGCGAACAGCCCGAGCACTTCTTCGCGTTTTTCCGCCGTGATCGCGCCCTGCTGGACGGTGATGGTCAAAAAACGCTCGCGGGTCATGCCCACATGGAGATCATGGGGCCCAAGTTCGAGCACTTCGAAAATGCGCACATTGTGAAGCACGCAGACCGCATCGGGGGACCAGACGAGGATCCCCTGTTCCATCTGGTCGAGAATTTCCAGCATCTGGTCTTCTTCGGGCGGCGCAGGCGCTGCGATCCGGTTCAAATCCTGGCCCGGATCCGCCAGTCTTCCAGGTTCGAGCACAATGCCTCTCCGATGGTCACCGGGCCGGTTTACCAAGCGGAACCATGGCATTTGTTAACTTCCGCCCGGGAAGTGCTTAAAATCCAAGGCAGCTGCGCCCCGGCGAGTAGCGCAGCTCTCTTGCTGCGATGCAGGGCTCATGATGGCGCAAACATTCACAAATCATGTGGAATACGATTGCATGCCAACTACCTCGGACGGTAGATTTGCACCACATACACAACTGGGGCTTGCGCATGAAAGATCGGACCGGGGGCGACAACGACCAAGCGCTGATGCGCCAGGCAAGGCTCGTGTCGATTGTGATCGCATTGACCATGATCCTGTGGATGGGGGCGCAATGGCTGGGCGGAGAGCTGGGCCTGCCGTCTCATTATGTGTTTCTGTTCGATCTTTTCGCACTTGCCGGTTTCCTTTGGGCGCTAATCGTGACATTTCAGATCTGGCGGAAACGTCGCAGCGCCGACTAGGTGCACCCCCAGGTTAAGTTGCTGACAGGACAGGCGGATGCTTGAAGACAAGGATCGCATTTTCACCAACCTCTATGGCATGCATGATCGGACTCTGGCCGGCGCCCGCGCGCGCGGCCATTGGGACGGCACGGCGGGCCTGATCCAGAAGGGGCGCGACTGGGTGGTCGAACAGGCCAAGGCCAGCGGGCTGCGCGGGCGTGGCGGGGCCGGTTTCCCCACCGGGTTGAAATGGTCCTTCATGCCCAAGGAAAGCGACGGGCGCCCGTCCTATCTGGTGGTCAATGCCGACGAATCCGAGCCGGGCACCTGCAAGGACCGGGAGATCATGCGCCATGATCCCCACACGTTGATCGAGGGGTGCCTGATCGCCTCTTTCGCGATGAATGCGCACGCCTGCTATATCTACCTGCGCGGCGAATATATCCGCGAGCG
>JAOXSD010000161.1 GCA_025800205.1 Silicimonas sp.
CCGCAGGTGGCAGGGTTGCTGTTCTTCGTGATTGGTGGCGGCGAAGGCCACATTGGTCAGCCGATCGAAGGAGATGACGCCATCGGGTTTCGGATAGTCGATCTCCTTGAACTTCGACGCCTCGCCGGTGGCGGCGGCATCACTCTTGCCGTGCTTGAGCGTGCCCAGCGGGTTGACGCCAAAAAGATTGGCGACCCACATGTCGAAACCGCCGAGGGTCAGCGAGGCGATCATGCCCCATTTCGACCAGAGCGGTTTGACATTGCGCACGGGGCGCAGGTCTTTCGCGACGGGGCCGGATTTCAGCGCGTCATCATAGCCGCCCATCAGATCGCCTTCGCGGCCGTCTTTCAGCGCGGCCACCACCGCTTCGGCGGCGTGCATGCCGGAATACATCGCATTGTGGTTGCCTTTGATGCGGGGCACGTTCACCAGACCGGCGGAACAGCCCAAGAGCGCGCCGCCCGGGAATTCCACCTGTGGGATCGACTGCCAGCCGCCTTCGGAGATGGCGCGGGCCCCGTAGGCGACCCGTTTGCCGCCTTTCAACAGCTCTTCGACCATCGGGTGATGCTTGAAGCGCTGGAATTCCATGTAGGGATAGAGATGCGGATTTTCGTAGTTGAGGTGAACGACGAAACCCACGTAAACCTGATTGTTCTCAAGGTGATAGATAAAGGAGCCGCCACCGGCATTCTTGCCCAGGGGCCAGCCCATCGTATGGGTCACGGTGCCTTCGCTGTGCTTTTCCGGGTCGATTTCCCAGATTTCCTTCATGCCGATGCCGAATTTCTGCGGGTCTTTGCCCGCCGAGAGATCGTATTTCGCCATCACCTCTTTCGAGAGCGAACCGCGCACGCCTTCGCCCAGAAGCACGTACTTGCCGTAAAGGATCATCCCCGGCTCATAGCCGTCGCCCGGTGTGCCGTCGGGATTCTTGCCGAACTCGCCCGCGACCACGCCCTTCACTTCGCCGTTCTCGCCATAGACCAGTTCCGAACAGGCCATGCCGGGGAAGATTTCCACGCCCATGGCTTCGGCCTGTTCGGCCATCCAGCGGCAGACATTGCCCATCGAGACGATGTAATTGCCGTGGTTGTTCATCAGGGGCGGCATGGGGAAGTTGGGGATGCGGACCTTGCCGCCTTCGCCGAGGACGTAGAAATTGTCTTCCTTGACTTCCGTGTTCAAGGGCGCGCCCTTGTCCTTCCAGTCGGGGATCAGCTCATTGAGCGCGCAGGGGTCCAGAACGGCACCCGACAGGATATGGGCGCCGACTTCGGAGCCCTTTTCCAGCACGACCACGGCCAGGTCTTCATCAAGCTGTTTCAGACGGATCGCGGCGGCGAGGCCTGCGGGCCCCGCGCCGACGATGACCACGTCAACTTCCATGCTTTCGCGTTCAATCTCGGTCATCGTCCTATCCTTGTCTGTCTTCTTGCTTGCGCTCAGGCGTCGACGCCAAAGTCGCTGGCGGCGAGGTCGAGGATCGACCCGGCCCCGGCCTTGGCCATCGCGGCCAGTGCGGGCGCGTTGGGGAACACATTGCCCATGTAGAACCGCACCAGTTTCAGCTTGGCTTTCGCATGGGCGGGCGCGCGATTGGCGGCAAGGCGTTTGGAGGCGGCAAGGGCCGCATCGCCCATCACCCAAGCGCCAAGGGCGACGCCGAAGGCTTCCAGGATCGTTGAGGCTGCGGCCAGCGGTTCGGTGCTGTTCTGCGAGACCAGCCAGTCGGTGAGGTCTTCCACGATGTCGGCGGATTTGGCGACATCTGCACTCAGCGCCGCCCAATCCACATCTGCGCCACTGCCTGCGGCGATGGCTTCGGCAGACGCGCGCATGTCGGCGACCAGTTCCTTGGCCGCCGCCCCGCCGTCGCGGATGATTTTGCGGCCAATGAGGTCGAGCGACTGGATGCCGGTTGTGCCTTCATAGATCGTGGTGATCCGGGCGTCGCGCAGATGCTGGGCGGCCCCCGTCTCCTCGATGAAGCCCATGCCGCCATGGACCTGCACGCCGAGCGAGGCGGAATGGACCGACAGTTCCGTCGACCAGCCCTTGGCAATCGGGATCAGAAGATCGACCCGGCGCTGATGGCGGGCAGCTTCTTCCGCATCACTCGCGCGTTCGGCAAAATCCTGGGCGCGGGCGGCGCGGTAGGCGATGACGCGGGCGGCTTCGGTGCGCGATTTCATCAGCCCCAGCATCCGGCGGATGTCCGGGTGACCCATGATCGTGTCTTCGGACCCTTCGGGCGTGCCGCCCTGTTTGCGGTCCATCGCATAGGCGATGGCATGTTGCGTGGCATGTTCGGCAATGCCGACGCCCTGCAGGCCCACACCCAGACGGGCGCTGTTCATCATGGTGAACATATATTGCAGGCCCTTGTGGGCCTCGCCCACCAGATAGCCGGTGGCCCCGCCATTGTCGCCGAAAGCCAGCGTGCAGGTGGGGCTCGCATGAATGCCCAGCTTGTGTTCGATGGAGACACAGCGCACATCGTTGCGCTCGCCCAGCGACCCGTCGGCATTGACGAGGAACTTCGGCACGACGAAAAGTGAGATGCCTTTCACCCCTTCGGGCGCATCGGGCAGGCGAGCCAGCACCAGATGGATGATGTTGTCGGCCATGTCATGCTCACCATAGGTGATGAAAATCTTCTGGCCGGAAATGCGATAATGGTCGCCCTCGGGCTCCGCCTTTGAACGGATCGCCGCCAGGTCAGACCCTGCCTGCGGTTCGGTCAGGTTCATCGTGCCGGTCCATTCACCGGTCACGAGGTTGGGCAGATAGGTTTCCTTGAGGTCGTCACTGGCATAGCCCTCGATCGCCTCAATGGCCCCCTGGGTCAGCAGCGGGCAAAGCTGGAAGGCGGTGTTGGCACCGTTGAACATTTCCTGAATGCAGGCGTTGACCACAGCAGGCAGGCCCATGCCGCCATGTTCCGGGTCGGCGGTGGGGCTGTTCCAGCCCATTTCCACCAGCTGGTGATAGGCAGCGGCCCAGCCTTCGGGCGTGCCGACGGCACCATCATCGAATTTCAGACCATTCAGATCGCCCACCACATTCAGGGGTGCCAGCACGTTGTCGGCAAACTTGCCGGCCTCATCGAGGATCGCGCCGATCATGTCCGGGGTCGCGTCTTCGAGACCCGGCAGTTTCGACACGGCGTCAAGATCGCAAAGCTCTTCAAGAACGAACTTCATGTCATCCAGCGGGGCGGAATAGGGCATGGTCTGTCTCCTGGATCAAAGTCTTGGAAAAAGGGCGCGGCAGGTCACCGCCGCGCCCGGGTCTTTAGAAGGATTTGCGCAT
>JAOXSD010000216.1 GCA_025800205.1 Silicimonas sp.
CGAGGTGACCCGCAAAGAGGTCACCTTCGCCATGGACGATTGCAACCGCCCCAACACCACGCTCGACGGGCTCGCAGGTCTCGCCCCGGTGCGCGGCGAAGGGCATTTCGTCACCGCCGGCAATGCCTCGCAGCTTTCCGATGGGGCGGCTGCGCTGGTGCTGATGGAGCGCGATCTGGCCGCGCGCGAGAATGTTGAACCGCTGGGGGCCTTCAAGGGGTTTGTCGTGGCCGGCTGTGAGCCTGACGAGATGGGCATTGGCCCGGTTTTTGCCGTGCCGCGCCTGCTCGAACGCCACGGGCTCAGAGTTTCGGACATCGACCTTTGGGAACTCAACGAAGCCTTCGCCTCGCAGGCGCTCTATTGCCGGGACCGGCTGGAAATCGATCCGACGATCTGCAACGTCAATGGCGGCTCGATCTCCATCGGTCACCCGTTCGGCATGACCGGCGCGCGGATGACCGGGCACCTTTTGATCGAAGGTCGGCGGCGCGGTGCGAAACTGGGCGTGGTCACCATGTGCATCGGCGGCGGCATGGGCGCGGCGGGTCTTTTCGAGATCTTCTGATCCCATGGCTGTTGTCGAACTTACCCGCTGGCCGCTGAAACTGGCCGAAACTCTGGGCTACCGGGTCGCCTATGATCCCGAGCGGCAGGAGGCCCATTGCACGTTGGAGATGGGCGATCTGCATCACAACCCGCGCGGCACGCTCCATGGCGGGATCACCGCCACGCTCTTGGACACTGCCAGCGGGCTGACCGCCGGTCTGTCCGAAGACCCGCAGGCGGAACTGCCCGCGCTGACCCTGTCGATGTCGATCAATTATCTGGCCGCCGTGCCCTCGGGCCGGTTGACCGCCATCGGCCGGGTCACCGGCGGCGGGCGCAAGACCAAATTCGTCGATGGTGAATTGCGCGACGAAACCGGCACGCTGATCGCCACATCCACCGGCGTGTTCAAGCTTCTGCCATCCGAAAAGGAAAACGCCCATGCCCGCCCCTGAGCCTCGCCCGGCCATTTTCGATACGCCCGTGACCCGGACCTATGGCACGCGGATTCCGGTGGTGGCGGGCGGGCTGCAATGGTTGGCCAATGCGGATTATGTCTCGGCCGCAGGGCGCGCGGGGATCCTCTCCTTCATCACCGCGGCGAGCTTTCCAAAGCTCGACGACCTGCGCGCCGAGATCCGGCGCTGCCGCGAGATGTGTGACGGCGCGCCCTTTGGCGTCAATGTCTCGATGATCCCCAAACTGGTGCCCGGCGAACAGACCGAAGAGATCTTCCGCCTGATCGCCGACGAAGGCGTGCGTTTCGTCGAAACCTCGGGCCGCAGCCCCGAAGCCTTCATGCCGATCCTCAAGGGCGCAAACATCACCGTGCTGCACAAAGTGCCGTCGCTCCGCTACGCGGTGAAGGCCGAAAGCGTCGGCGTCGACATGGTGTCTATCGTCGGTGCCGAATGCGGCGGCCATCCCGGGCTCGACATGGTGGGCAGCATCGTCAATGCCGGGCTGGCCGATGAGCGGCTGACCATCCCCTGGCTGGTCGGCGGCGGCTTCGGCCATGGCAAACAACTGATCGCCGCCCTGGCCATGGGGGCGTCGGGCGTGGTCATGGGCACCCGCTTTCTCGTGGCCGAGGAAGTGCAGGCCCATCCGGGCTACAAACAGGCGCTCATCGACGCCACCGAAATCGACACCGCGCTCACCCTGCAATCGGTGCGCAACACCGTGCGCAGCCTGAAAAACGAAACCACCGAGATCGTCGCCGCCCTCGAACGCGACAATCCCGACATCGGCATCGGCGGTCTGATGGATCATGTGTCGGGCAAGATCGGGCGGCGCGCCTATGACACCGGCGACGTCTCTCGCGGCATCCTGTCGGCCGGTCACGCCCTTGGGTTCGTCGACCGCATCGAGCCCTTTGCCGCCATCGTCTCCCGGCTGGAGGTCGAAGCCCTGGCGGCGCTCGCCCGGCTGGGTGTCGCTGCGTAAGCCCATGCGCAACTGAATAGTAACAATCGGGTTTTGGGTGATGCGAGGCGAATTTGCATTCCCCATAGTTGACCCAAGGACAAAACGGGAGGAATGCCATGTCGGCAGGGGAGACGCAGAAACCGGTCGCATTGGCCATGGGCGCAGGCGACGGAATCGGCGCGGCCTTTGCCCGTCGCTTTGCCCGCGCGGGCTTCCGCGTGGT
>JAOXSD010000218.1 GCA_025800205.1 Silicimonas sp.
TCGACGCGCACCCAATCGAGCTTCGAGATCGCGGGCAAGCGGCTGGGTGCAGACGTGATGAACATGAACATGCAGGCCTCGTCGGTGAAAAAAGGCGAAACGCTGATCGACACGGCGATGACGCTGAACGCTATGCATCCCGACCTGCTGGTGGTCCGCCATCCCAATTCCGGTGCGGTCGCCCTTCTCGCCCAAAAGGTGAATTGCGCCGTCCTCAACGCGGGCGACGGGCGGCACGAACATCCCACGCAAGCGCTCTTGGATGCGCTGACGATCCGCCGCGCCAAGGGGCGGCTGCACCGTCTGACCGTGGCGATCTGCGGCGATATCGCCCATTCCCGAGTGGCGCGCTCGAACATCCATCTTCTGGGCAAGATGGAAAACCGCATCCGTCTTGTCGGTCCGCCGACGCTGATGCCCTCGGGCGCGGCCGAATGGGGGGTCGAGGTTTGTGGCACCATGGAAGAGGGTCTGAAAGACGCCGATGTGGTGATGATGCTGCGGCTTCAGAAGGAACGGATGGACGGCGGGTTCATTCCGTCCGAGCGGGAGTATTACCACCGCTTCGGCCTTGATGCCGAGAAACTGAGCCATGCAAAATCCGACGCCATCGTCATGCACCCGGGCCCGATGAATCGCGGCGTTGAGATCGACGGCACGCTGGCCGATGACATCAACCGCTCGGTCATTCAGGATCAGGTGGAAATGGGGGTCGCGGTGCGGATGGCGGCGATGAACCTTCTGGCCCGCAACCTTCATGCCTCGCAGAGCGAGGCACCCGTGATGGCCTGACATGGCAGAGCGCTGGGAAGATTATTTCGAACCCGGCGAGACGCTGCTCTGGCAGGGGCAGCCGCTGCCGCAAAGGGGCCTGTCGCTGGGCACCGTCGCGCTGGCGCTCTTCGGATTTCCCTTCCTGCTCGCCGGTCTCGCGATGAGCGGTGGCGCGCTGCTCAGCGGCTTCGGGATCGGCGACGGGCTCTGGGGGTTTGGCAGCGCGCTGTTCATCTTCTTCTTCGGACTGCCGTTCCTCGGCGCCGGGCTCGGCATGGTGCTGGGCCCCTGGTACACCCAACGCATGGCACATAGAAAAACCCGCTATGCCCTGTCTGACCGGCGCGCTTACATTGCCACGCGCTGGTGGGGCAGCAAACTGGAAAGCTATCCGATTTCCCGGGGGGCCATCGAGTTGGAGAATGACCGCAGCGTCTATTTTCACACCGAACATGGCCGCGACAGCGACGGGGATCGCACCAGCGAAAGAAAGGGGTTCGAGAACATCGAAGCGGCGCGCGAGGTCTATCACCTGCTGCGCCAGATCCAGGACGGGCCGCGCGATGACCGATGATCCGTTCCGCGTGTTGTCCTCGGAAACCGGCACCCTGCGGGTCTTTTCGACCGACCTTGAGCCCGAGGGTGCCGCCGCCATCACCGCCTCCAACGTCGAAAAACTGCTGGGCGAGAACATCACCCTCGATGCCGCCAAGGTGGAGATCTTCCCCGCCAAGGTGATCCAGGCCATGGGGTTGTCGGCCTTTCTGGCCGAAGGCCACGGTATCGATCTTGCCGATCTCAAGGGCCGCGCGGCCGCCCTCGATGCGTTGACGAACCAGATCATTCTGATCCCCGCTTCGGCCTTTCAGGGCCGCGCCACCACCCTTGCGCCCAACCCCGCGCTGCGCTTCATCGGGCTGTTTCGCGAACCGGCCCGGACGCCGCCGCACAGCATGGCCAAGCCGGAGACGGCGAAGGGCGCCCTGGGCTCGCCCCCCTCCGATGCCGCCGGGCTGCGCCACCGGAAAGGCTCCTGGATCATCGCGCTGGGCGCCCTGATCATCGCCCTCACCCTTGTGCTTTTCGTCGCCTTCTGACACCTGAACACCATGACCGCCACGCTTTTCACCAACGCCCGCCTCATCGACCCGGAACACGGAACCGACACGCTTGGCACGCTTGCGGTCCGGGACGGAAGGATCGTCGCGCCGCAGGGCTTGGACGATGCCGAAACCGTGGATTGCGGCGGCAAATGCCTCGCCCCGGGCATCGTCGACATCGGCGTGAAAGTCTCGGAACCGGGCGAACGGCACAAGGAGAGCTTTCGCACCGCCGGCATGGCGGCGGCCGCAGGCGGGGTGACCACCATCGTCACCCGTCCCGACACCAAACCGGCCATCGACACGCCGGAAGTGGTGGAATTCGTCCGTCGCCGCGCCAATGAGGTGGCCCCTGTCAATGTCCTGCCCATGGCTGCGCTGACCCGAGGGCGCGAGGGGCGCGAGATGGCCGAGATCGGCTTCCTCTTGGATGCCGGTGCGGTGGCCTTTACCGATTGCGACCGGGTGGTCGAAAACCCCAAGGTGTTTTCGCGCTGCCTGACCTATGCCGCCTCGCTGGGCGCGCTGGTGGTCGGCCATCCGCAGGAGCCGACACTGTCGGCGGGGGCGGCGGCCACATCCGGAAAATTCGCCGCTCTCCGGGGTCTGCCTGCGGTGTCGCCGCTGGCGGAACGCATGGGCCTCGACCGGGACATTGCCGTGGTCGAGATGACCAACGCCCGCTATCACGCGGATCAGGTCACCACTGCCCGCGCCCTGCGCCGTCTGGAGCGCGCGAAAGAGGCCGGGCTCGACATCACCGCCGGTGTCTCGATCCATCACCTGACGCTGAACGAGCTCGACGTGGGCGACTACCGCACCTTCTTCAAGGTCAAACCACCGCTCCGGGCCGAAGATGACCGGCTGGCCTCGGTCGCCGCCGTGGCCTCCGGCCTGATTGACGTGATTTCCTCAATGCACACGCCGCAGGACGAGGAATCAAAACGCCTGCCGTTTGAAGAAGCCGCCTCGGGCGCCATCGGTCTCGAAACCCTGCTGCCTGCGGCCATGCGGCTCTGTCACGCTGGTCAGATCGACCTGCCCGGCCTCTGGCGCGCGCTGTCGCTGAACCCGTCGAAACGGCTGGGGCTGGAAACCGGCCGGTTGAGCCCCGGGGCGCCGGCCGATCTGGTCCTCTTCGACCCCGATGCGCCCTTCATCATGAACCGTTTCAAATTGCTATCGAAATCGAAGAACACGCCCTTTGACGAAGCCCGGATGCAGGGCAAAGTTCTGGGAACCTGGGTCGCGGGGCGCCGGATCGACATCGCGCCCGCATCCGGCGCCTGAGCCGGAACGCCCGCCACGGAAGGAAAAGGCCATGCCCGCCATCGACACCGCCCTGCCGCTCCTGGCGCTGATCGCCCTTGGTGCTTTCCTGCTCGGCGGCGTGCCCTTCGGTCTTGTGATGGCGCGCCTCTTCGGCCTGCCCGATCCGCGCAGCATCGGCTCGGGCAATATCGGCGCCACCAATGTGTTGCGCACCGGCTCGAAACCCGCCGCCCTCGCGACCCTGGTCCTCGACAGTTCCAAAGGGCTGATCGCAGTGCTGATCGCCCGCCTCATCGCCGGCGAAGAGGCCGCGCAACTGGCCGGGCTCTCGGCCTTTCTTGGCCATATCTTTCCGGTCTGGCTCAGGTTCAAGGGCGGCAAGGGCGTGGCCACCTTCCTCGGCACGCTCTTGGCAATCGCGCCGCTTCTGGGCCTCTCGGCCTGCGCGATCTGGCTGGTCACTTTCACGATTTCGCGGATTTCCTCGCTTTCGGCCCTGATGGCGGCCGCCTTCACGCCGCTCGCGGCCGTGCTGATCGGCGTGCCCGAGGCCTCGGTCGTTTCCTTCGTGATGGCGCTGGTGCTCTTTGTCGCCCACCGGGCCAATATCAAGCGCCTCCGCAAAGGCGAGGAGCCGCGCTTCGGGCGCAAACCATGAGCCTTGCTGCGTTCGTCGCCGCTTTCGACGCGCTCCCCGAGGGCGGCTATGGCGGCACCTTCGAGGGGCGGCGCTACCGGATCACCAAGACGCTGATGGCCACCGGCCGCTCGCAGAAGCTTGAGGCCGAGGAGCTGGGCGGATCCGATTACATCTCGTTCAACCTCTATCGCCTCAGCGACGGCACGGCGCTTCTGAAACCCTGCGAAATGCCGCAGGACAAGGTGGTGGCGTTCGTTCTGGGGGTGGTTGCGGATTAGGGGGGCTGCGGGCCGCTGTGGCCCAAAACCATTTCGAGAGAAATGGTGCCCAGGAGAGGAC
>JAOXSD010000271.1 GCA_025800205.1 Silicimonas sp.
TTCCCCGCCGAAGCCACCACGCGGGACATCAACAAAGCCCAGATCTATGCCTGGAAGAAGGGCATCAAGACCATCTATTACGTGCGTCTGCGCCAGGAGGCCCTGGAAGGGACCGAGGTGCAGGGCTGCGTGTCCTGCACGCTCTGAGGAGTTTACCCATGAAAGACACGATCACATCCGCCATCCCGCGCGCGATCAACTGGAACCGGCTCGAGGACGACAAGGATCTCGAAGTCTGGAACCGCCTCACGGTCAATTTCTGGCTGCCCGAAAAGGTGCCGCTGTCCAACGACATTCAAAGCTGGGCGACGCTGACCGACCATGAAAAGGAACTGACGATCCGGGTCTTTACCGGGCTGACGCTCCTCGACACGATCCAGAACACCGTCGGTGCGCCGGCGCTGATGCCCGATGCGATCACCCCCCATGAAGAGGCGGTGCTGACCAATATCGCCTTTATGGAGGCGGTTCATGCGCGCAGCTATTCCTCCATCTTTTCAACGCTTTGCTCGACCAAGGAGATCGACGAGGCGTTTCGGTGGTCCGAGGAGAACCCGCATCTGCAGGCGAAAGCCAAGGCGATCCTGGAGACTTATGCGCCGGGCAATGATCCGCTGAAACGCAAGATCGCCAGCGTGTTTCTGGAAAGCTTCCTGTTCTATTCGGGGTTCTACCTGCCGATGTACTGGTCGAGTCGGGCGAAACTGACCAACACCGCCGATCTCATTCGCCTGATCATTCGCGACGAGGCGGTGCATGGCTATTACATCGGCTACAAGTTCCAGCGCGGCTATGAGGCGCGCAGTGCTGCGGAGCAGCAGGAGCTGAAGGATTACGCGTTCAACCTGATGTTCGAGCTTTACGGGATTGAGAACCAGTATACCGAGGAACTTTATGACGAGATCGGCCTGACCGAGGACGTGAAGGTCTTCCTCCATTACAACGCCAACAAGGCGCTGCAGAACCTTGGCTTCGAGGCGCTGTTTCCGCCGGAAGTCTCCGAGGTGAACCCGGCGATCCTCGCCGCCCTCTCGCCCGACAGCGAGAACCACGACTTCTTTTCCGGCTCCGGCTCATCCTATGTGATCGGCAAGGCGGTCGCGACCGAGGACGAAGACTGGGATTTCTGACCAACAGCGCGGCCTTCGGGATATTTCTCCGAAGGCCGCAGCCATTTCAATGTCTTAGGCCGATCAGCGCCGGGCCGCGAGCGCCTCAAAACCCGCGTCATATTCGGCGCGCAGCCGGGCGACCAGATTGGCCGCCGTCTGCACCTCTTTCACCGCGCCGATCCCCTGGCCCGACCCCCAGATATCCTTCCAGGCCTTCTTGTCCGTATTGCCGCCCGAGCCGAAATCCATCTTGGAGGGGTCGCTTTCAGGCAGGTTCTCGGGGTCCATGCCCGCCGCTTCGATCGACGGCTTCAGATAATTCCCGTGCACCCCGGTAAAGAGGTTGGAATAGACGATGTCATCGGCGCTGCTGTCGACGATGCAGTCTTTGTAGGCGTCGATGGCGCGGGCCTCTTTCGTGGCGATAAAGGCCGAGCCGACATAGCCGAGATCGGCGCCCATGGCCTGGGCGGCGAGGATGGAGCGGCCGTTGGCGATGGCGCCCGACAGCAGGAGCGGGCCATCGAACCACTCGCGGATCTCGGAAATCAGCGCCAGCGGCGAGAGGGTGCCGGCATGCCCGCCGGCCCCGGCAGCCACAGCGATCAGACCGTCGGCGCCCTTGTCGATCGCCTTCCTGGCGAAGGTGTTGTTGATGATGTCATGGAGCACGATGCCGCCATAGGAATGCACCGCCTCGTTGATTTCGGGGCGCGCACCCAGCGAGGTGATGATCACCGGCACCTTTTATTTCACGCAAAGCTCCAGATCTTCCTGCAGCCGGTTGTTCGAGCGATGCACGATCAGGTTGACCGCGAACGGGGCGGCGGGCTGATCGGGGTTGGCGGCGTCATGGGCGGCGAGCGCCTGCGTGATCTGGATCAGCCAGCTTTCGAAGCTCTCTTCGCCACGGGCATTGAGCGAGGGAAAAGAGCCGACGATGCCGGCCTTGCATTGTTCGATCACCAGTTCAGGACCGGAGATGATGAAGAGGGGGGCCGCCACCGCAGGCAGGCGCAATTTCGACGACAGAATGTCGGGCAGGGACATTGGAATTCCTTGTTCTTTCTGGGGGGTGTCAGCGGGCGATTGTGCCCAGGCGTTCGCGAGCCGCGTCACTGGCGCCGGGGCCGGCGACCACGGCGAATTTCTGCAGATCGCCCTCCGGCAGGCCCTTCAGATGCAGGTCGAACTCGCGCACCGGCTCGCCGGTTTCGCGGTTGACCACCAGATTGGGTTCCTGACCTTCGGGATAGAGATTATCATTGCTCCACAGGATGATCGCCGCCAGCAGAGGCTGCAGGCTGCGGCCCTTGTCGGTGATGTGATAGGCATAGCGCGCGCCCATTGTGCCCACATTCACCTTTTCCAGAATGCCGTTCTCGACCAGCATCGACAGGCGCTCGGACAGCAGGTTCTTGGCCGCCCCCGTGTGGCGCTGGAAGTCGGAGAATCGCGTGGTGCCATAGAAGGCCTCGCGGATGATCAGGAACGTCCAGGCATCGCCGAAGATGTTCAGGAATCCCGCGATGGAACAGGCTTGTTTGTGCTTCGCGACCATGTGCCCCCACGTCATGACTTGGTGCTTTCGCAATCTGGTTGAAAAGCTAAACCAAATTGCGGATGGTTCAGAAATAGGACCAAACGGAGGATTTGCCAAGTCGATTGGCAGCGGTCGCGGGAGGATTTCAGACAGGCGCACGGCAACGGGCGCGGGTTGTCCGGCGAGCGGTCAGGCGCGGCAGATCCGAGTGCTGAGGGAGGGTTTCATGGAAACGGCCAAGGGCGTTTGCCTGGTCATTGGCGCCGGGGATGACACCGGTGCGGCTATTGCGCGGGCCTTTGCGCGCGACGGGCTGACCGCCTGTGTGGTACGCCGCGACCGCCACGCCGAGACACTGGAGGCGCTGGCGCAATCCATCCGGGACGAGGGCCATGACGCCCGCGCCTTTCCGGCGGATGCGCGCGACGAAGACGCGATGATCGCACTCTTCGAGCAGATCGAAGCCGAGGTCGGGCCGATCGAAGTGGCGGTCTTCAACATCGGGGCCAATGTGATGTTCCCGGTCACCAAGACAACCGGTCGGGTCTATCGCAAGGTCTGGGAAATGGCCGCCTTTGCCGGGTTCCCGATGGGGCGCGAAGCCGCCACACGGATGCTGGACCGCGGGCGCGGCACGATCATCTTTACCGGCGCGACCGCCTCGGTGCGGGGCGGGTCCATGTTCTCCGCCTTTGCCGGGGCCAAACACGCGCTGCGCGCGCTCGCACAAAGTATGGCCCGGGAGCTGGGGCCGCAGAACATCCACGTGGCCCATACGATCATCGATGGCGCCATCGACAGCGGCTTTATCCGCGACAACTACCCGGATGTGGATGCGCGCCGCGCGCAGGACGCCATCCTGAACCCCGAACATATTGCGCAGAATTACGTCATGCTTCACCACCAGCCGCGCAGCGCCTGGACCCATGAGCTTGACCTGCGCCCCTGGTCCGAAAAGTGGTGAGGAGGCCCCGGTGACCCAGAGCATTGATTTTCTTTATGATTTCGGCAGCCCGAATGTCTATTTCTGCCACCGGGTGCTGCCCGGGATCGCAGCCCGCACCGGCGTGACCGTCAATTACATCCCCTGCCTTCTGGGCGGGATCTTCAAGGCGACCGGCAATGTGGCACCCGCCTTGGCTTTTGGAAAGGTGCAGGGCAAGCTCGAGTATGAGCGGCTGGAAATCGACCGCTTCGTCCGCAAGCATGCCCTCACCGACTATCGCTGGAACCGCCATTTCCCGGTCAACACGGTGTTGCAGATGCGCGGCGCAGTGGCGGCCGAGATGGACGGATATCACGATGCCTATATCGAGGCCTGCATGGCGGCGATGTGGGAAAAGGATCTCAAGATGGACGATCCGGAGGTCTTTGTGACGGCTCTCAACGACGCCGGACTTGATGGCGCCCACGTGCTGGAACGCACTCAGGACCAGGCGGTCAAGGACGCCCTTTTCGCCAACACCAATGCCGCCGTCGAACGCCGGGTCTTTGGCATGCCGACCTTTTTCGTGGGCGATGAGATGTTTTTTGGCAAGGAGCGGCTCGGCCAGCTTGAAGACGAAATCAACCGCCAGCGCGACGCTGGCTGATCCCAGACACCAGACCACCCATGGCGCGGGCCATGGCCAAAGGAAGACGAAGATGAAAACAGCAATCACCGAAATGTTCGGCATCGAACACCCGATCATCCAGGGCGGCATGCATATGGTCGGCTATGCCGAAATGGCCGCCGCCGTGTCCAATGCCGGCGGTCTGGGCACGATCACCGCCCTGTCGGTGGGCTCGCCCAAGGATCTGGCCAACGAGATCGCCCGCTGCCGCGACATGACCGACAAACCCTTCGCGGTGAACCTGACCTTCCTGCCTATCGTGAACACGCCCGACTATCCCGGCTTCGTGAAGGCGATCATCGAGGGCGGCGTCAAGGCGGTGGAAACCGCAGGCCGCAATCCCGCGCAGGTCATGCCCTATCTGAAGGATGCCGGCATCAGCGTGATCCACAAATGCACCTCCGTCCGCCACGCGCTGAAGGCCCAGGAGATCGGCTGCGATGCGGTCTCGGTTGACGGGTTCGAATGCGGCGGTCACCCCGGCGAGGACGA
Organism: Silicimonas sp.; assembly: GCA_025800205.1. GTDB lineage: Bacteria > Pseudomonadota > Alphaproteobacteria > Rhodobacterales > Rhodobacteraceae > CALKXV01. Next base: position 4,761 of record JAOXSD010000271.1, read on the forward strand.
TATCCCCAACATGGTGCTGCTGCCGCGCGCGGCCGACGAGCTGGAAATCCCCTTTGTCTCCTCGGGCGGTCAGGCCGATGGGCGCAGCCTTGTCGCCTCGCTCGCCATGGGCGCGCAAGGCATGAACATGGGCACCCGATTCCTCTGCACGCAAGAGGCGCCCGTCCACCAGAACGTCAAGGACGCCATCGTGGCGGCCTCGGAACTCGACACCCGGCTGGTCATGCGGCCCCTTCGGAACACAGAACGGGTGATGACCAACGACGCGGTCGAACGGCTGATCGAGAAGGAAAAGGAACTGGGCGACAAGATCACTTTCAACGACGTGATCAACGAGGTCGCGGGCGTCTATCCCAAGATCATGAAGGACGGCGACATGGATGCGGGCGCCTGGTCCTGCGGCATGGTCGCGGGGCTGATCAACGACATTCCCACCTGTCAGCAGCTGATCGACCGGATCATGACCGAGGCCGACGAGATCATCACCAAACGCCTGGGCGGCTTCCTCGCCGCCTGAACGCCATCGCAGAAGACACGCATTTTCGGAGACCAGACTATGACCGAAGCCTATATCTATGACGCCGTGCGCACCCCGCGCGGCAAGGGACGCAAGGACGGCAGCCTGCATGAAGTGCCTGCTGTGCGCCTGTCGTCTATCGTGCTCAACAGCTTGAAAGAGCGTAACAATCTTGATGCCGAGGGTGTCGAGGACGTGATCTGGGGCAATGTGCACCAGGTCGGCGAACAGGGGGCCTGCCTTGCGCGTTCCGCCGTGTTGCAATCCGAGTTTGGCGATGCCCTGCCGGGCGTGTCGGTGAACCGGTTCTGCGCCTCCGGCCTCGAAGCGGTGAACATGGCCGCCAATCAGGTGCGCGGTGGCGACGGCGACGGCTATATCGCGGGCGGCGTGGAAAGCATGAGCCGGGTGCCCATGGGCTCGGACGGCGGCGCGCTGGCGGTTGATCCGGCCGTGGCGATCCCGGCCTACATGGTGCCGCAGGGGATTTCGGCGGACATCATCGCAACAGAATACGGGATCAGCCGTGAGGACGCGGATAGCTATTCCGTCGAAAGTCAGAACCGCGCCGCCGGCGCCTGGGCCGACCGTCGGTTCGACAAGTCGATCATCGCGGTCAAGGACATCAATGGCGCGACGATCCTGGATCATGACGAACACATGCGTCCGGGCACCACGGTGGAAGGTCTCTCGGGTCTGAAACCGTCGTTCAAGGAACAGGGCGAAACCATGCCCGGGTTCAACAAGATCGCCTTGATGAAATACCCCCATCTGGAAAAGATCGAACATATCCACCATGCGGGCAATTCCTCGGGCATCGTCGATGGCGCCGCAGGCATCGTGATCGGCAATAAGGAATTCGGCGAGAAATACGGGCTGAAACCGCGCGCCCGTTTCGTCGCCACCGCCAAGATCGGGTCCGACCCGACGATCATGCTCACGGGGCCCGTGCCGGTGACCGAAAAGATCCTCGCGCGCGCGGGTATGACCACGAATGACATCGATCTTTACGAGCTGAACGAAGCCTTCGCCTCCGTGGTGCTGCGCTGGCAGCGCTATTTCGACATCGACATGGACAAGCTGAACGTGAACGGCGGCGCGATCGCCATGGGGCACCCGATGGGCGCCACCGGGGCGATCATCCTTGGCACCCTGCTGGATGAGATGGAGCGCGCGGACAAGGCGACCGGCCTTGCCACGCTTTGCATCGGGGCCGGCATGGGCTCGGCCACCATCATCGAGCGCGTGTGAGCCGGGGCAGGAGAGAGAACATGACTGAATTTACGCTGACAAAAGACGCCGATGGCGTGGGCATCATCACCTGGGACGTGCCCGGAAAGTCGATGAACGTGCTGACCGAACAGGGCATTGCCGACCTCAAGACCGCCATTGATGCGGCCAATGCCGATGAGGCGATCAACGGGGTCGTCGTCACCTCGGCCAAGGAGGGCAGCTTTGGCGCCGGGGCCGATCTGAACATGCTCGCCGGTGTGGCCGAGAAATGGGCGGGCAAGCCCGACGAGATGCTCGAAAACACCATGAAGATCCATCAGGTGATGCGTGCGATGGAACGCAACACTATGGATCCCAAGACCAACAAGGGCGGCAAGCCCTACGCGATTGCCATGACCGGCACCGCGCTTGGGGCGGCCTTTGAACTGGCACTGGCCGGGCACCGGATTTTCTGCGCGCCCAATCCGAAGGCCAAGATCGGCCTGCCCGAGATCATGGTCGGTCTCTTCCCCGGCGGCGGCGGCACCACCCGTCTGATCCGAAAGTTCGGTCTGATGGCGGCGGCCCCTTACCTGCTGCAGGGCAAGACCCTGGCGCCCGAGGCCGCGAAGAAAGCCGGTCTGATCGACGAGATTGCCGATGATCCGGTGGCGGCCGCGCGCGAATGGGTGTTGAATGCGACTGATGCCGACATTCTGAAACCCTGGGATGCCAAGGGTTATAAAATGCCGGGCGGCACGCCTTACACGCCGCAGGGCTTCATGACCTCGGCGGGTGCCATCGTCATGGCCAATGGCGAGGCCAATGGCGCATTTCCCGCCGTGCAGGCGCTTTTGAACGCTGCTTATAACGGCGCGCTGGTGCCCTTCGACATGGCGCTGAAGGTCGAGGCGCGCTGGTTCAACAACCTGCTGATGAACCCGTCCTCGGCGGCGATGATCCGCACGCTGTTCGTCAACAAGGGCGCGCTGGAAAAAGGCGCGAACCGCCCCGATGTGGCCGACCAGACCGTCAAGAAAGTCGGCATTCTGGGCGCGGGCATGATGGGGGCCGGTATCGCCTATGTCTCGGCCAAGGCCGGGATCGAAGTGGTGCTGATCGACCAGACCCAGGAGGCCGCCGACAAGGGCAAATCCTATTCGACCGGGCTTCTCGACAAGGCGATCTCGCGTCGCAAATCGACGGAAGAGAAGAAAGCGGCGCTTCTGTCCAAGATCACCGCCTCGACCGATCTGGAGCTTCTCAAAGACGTCGATCTGGTGGTGGAAGCGGTGTTCGAGGACACCGGCGTGAAAGCCGAGATGACCAAAAAGGTCGAGGCGATCATTCCCGAAAGCGCGATCTTTGCCTCCAACACCTCGACCCTGCCGATCACCGGTCTGGCGGAAGCCAGCGTGCGGCCCGAGCAGTTCATCGGCATCCACTTCTTCAGCCCCGTCGACAAGATGCTGCTGGTGGAGATCATCAAAGGCGAAAAGACCGGCGATGTGGCGGTGGCCAAGGCGCTGGATTTCGTGCGCCAGATCCGGAAGACGCCGATCGTCGTCAATGATGCGCGCTTCTTCTACGCCAACCGCTGCATCATTCCTTATGGCGGCGAAGCCAACCGGATGATCACCGAAGGCGTGGCGCTGCCGCTGATCGACCATGCCGCCCGCCAGCTCGGCTTCCCGGTCGGGCCGGTGCAGCTGGGCGACGAAACCTCGGTCGATCTGGCGGTCCGTATCATGAAGGCCACCAAAGCCGGCATGGGTGATGCCTATGATGCGTCGGAGGCCGACAATCTGATCGTCTGGATGGAGGAGCTGGGGCGTCTGGGGCGCAAGTCCAAGGCCGGCTATTTCGACTATGACGACAAGGGCAAGCGCACCGGGTTCTGGAAAGGCATCCACGACAAATATCCGGTGGCCGACGAACAGCCCGATCTGGAAACCGTGCAGAACCGTCTGATGATGGCGCAGGTGCTGGAAGCGGTGCGCGCTTTGGAAGAAGGCGTGCTGGAAGACATCCGCGAAGGCGATGTGGGCGCGGTTCTCGGCTGGGGTTTCGCGCCCTGGTCCGGCGGCCCCTTCGGCTGGCTCGACATCATCGGGGCCAAGAAGGCAGTGGAGATTTGCGACGATCTCGAAGCGCGCTTCGGCAAGCGGTTCAAGGCACCCGACCTGCTGCGCGATGTGGCCGAGAAGGGCGATACGTTCTACGGTCGTTTCAGCAGCTAACAACGAAAGGCGCCGGGCTGGATGGTCCGGCGCCTTCTTCGACACCAGAGCTTTGAATGGGGAGGTTCACATGCTCGACAACGTCAATATCCAGAACGCAAAGGCGCTGGCCGCCGAAATGCCATGGGCCGAACGGCAGGAGCATGGCTCGATCTACGCGATGCTTCAGGACGCCGCAGCCCGCAGGCCCGACGGCATGGCGCTGTCGTTCCAGATCACCTCCGAGCCGGGCAGCAAGGTGGAAAGCCTGACCTATTGCGAATTGTTGGAACAGGTGACTCAGGTGGCCAACCTGTTTCACGACATGGGCGTGGGGCGCGACGATGCGGTCGCACTGCTCTTGCCCAATTCGATCGAAACCGTGGTCGCCACGCTGGCGGCCATGTGCGTCGGCATCGCCAGCCCGATCAACCCGCTGCTCGAAGCCGAACAGATCAGCGCCATTCTACGCGAAACCAAGGCCAAGGTTGTGGTGACCCTGCGCAGCTTTCCCAAAACCGATCTGGCCCAGAAGACGGCCAAGGCGGTGGGCTTTGCGCCGAACGTCAAAAACCTGGTGCAAATCGACCTTCTGCACTACCTGACGCCGCCGAAAAGCTGGATCGTGCCGCTGATCCGGCCCAAGAACCCCAACCACCACCATGCCAAGATCCACCACTGGACCAAGGCGCGGCTGAGCCAGCCCGGCGATGCGCTGAAATTCGAGGATGTGAAAGAAGACCGGGTCGCGGCCTATTTCCACACCGGTGGGACCACCGGCACGCCGAAAGTGGCGATGCACCGGGTGGCGGGCATTCTCTATCAGGGCTGGACCCTGCGTCAGGGCATCGTCTCGGAAGGCGATGTGATCATGTGCCCGCTGCCGATGTTTCACGTCATGGCGGCGCAATTGCTGTTGCAGGCCACGCTGCAGACCTGCGGGCATATGGTGATGACCACGCCCCAGGGCTATCGCGGCGAGGGGGTGATCGCGAATTTCTGGAAGCTTTGCGAGGTCCACCGCGCCAATTTCATCGTCATGGTGCCGACAGCGGCCGCCGCGCTGATGCAGCACGAGGTGAAGGCCGATCTCTCCACCGTGCGCTTTGCCGCCTGTGGCTCCTCGCCGATGCCGCTGGAACTGGCCAACAAGTTTGAAGGCGCCACCGGCATCACCATCATCGAAGCTTATGGCATGACCGAAAACACCTGTCTTGCCACCGCCAACCCGACCGACGGCAGCCGCAAGATCGGCTCGGTCGGCATCCCCATTCCCTATGCGGATGTCAAAGTGCTCGACATCGGCGGCGACGGTGCGGTGCGGCGCGAAATGGCCACGGATGAGATCGGCGAGATCTGCATCGCCTCGCCCGGCGCCGTGCCCGGTGCGACCTATCTGGAGGTGGAAAAGAACGAGGGTCTTTTCGTGCTCGACAGCTATCTGCGCACCGGCGATCTGGGCCGGATCGACGAGGACGGCTTTGTCTGGATCACCGGGCGCGCGAAGGATCTGATCATTCGTGGTGGTCACAATATCGACCCCGCCGAAATCGAAGAGGCGCTGGCCGCCCATCCGGCGGTCGCCCTCGTGGCCGCCATCGGCCAGCCCGACAAACACGCCGGCGAATTGCCCTGCGCCTATGTGGAACTGGCCGAAGGCAAAACCGCCACCACCGAGGAACTGATGGAGTTCGCCAAGGCTCATATCCACGAACGCGCCGCGGTGCCCAAACATATGGAGATCATCGACACGATGCCGACCACCAATGTGGGCAAGATCTTCAAACCCGACCTGCGCAAACGCGCCATCACGCGGGTCTATGGGGAGACGCTGCTCGATGCCGGTTTCCATGCCCATGTGTCTGACGTAACGGATGACAAGAAACTCGGGATGGTGGCGACTATAACCGCCACCGACGGCCCGCTCGACGAGGCGCGGCTGACCGAGACACTGACCGGCTTTGTGCCGAAATGGAGAATTGAGACATGAGCGACGCCGCCTCCGACAAGGTGATCATCGACCGCAAGGACGGGATCCTGTTCCTGACCATGAACAACCCGTCGATGAAAAACGCGATCACCACGGATATGTATCT
>JAOXSD010000210.1 GCA_025800205.1 Silicimonas sp.
CTTGATCTTGTCGTCAGCGCCATCCTCAAGGAAATCCAACTGGTGGATCTCGGCCCCCGGCACCGGCTCCACCTCCTGCAAATCGACCCCCAGCACCGTGCCTTCGGCCTTGCCGGGTCGGTCCGCCAGCGCATTGACCCGGCGCACCGCCACCTGCGCCCAGCCGCCCGGGGCCGATCCCAGATCGACCACCCGGGCACCGGGCACCAGAAAGCGGTATTTGTCATCGAGTTCGAGGATCTTGAACGCCGCCCGCCCGCGATAGCCCTCGGCCTTGGCGCGGCGCACATAAGGATCGTTCAACTGCCGTTCCAGCCAGCGGGTCGACGACGCCTTGCGCCCGCGCGCGGTTTTCACCCGCACACGCAAATCCCGTTGACCCCGACCGCTTGTTTTCTTTGCCATGGCGCCTTCCTGCCCTGTGCCGCGCCACATCGCAAGGGGCCGCCCGGCCCGGCGTGCGGGAAATGCGTATTTTCGAAAGGGTGAAGGCCTCAGCCGGTGCCGAGGATCGCCTTCACATAGCCGCGCGTTTCCTTGTAGGGCGGCACGTCCCCGTATTTCTCCACCGCCCCCGGCCCCGCGTTATAGGCGGCCAAAGCCAGCCGCCAGGACCGGAACGTGCGGTATTGCTCCGCCAGATAGCGCGCGCCGCCTTCCAGGTTCTGCACCGGATCATGGGGGTTCACCTTCAAGAGCCTGGCGGTCCCCGGCATCAATTGCGCCAGCCCGATCGCGCCCTTGTTCGACAGCGCCTGGGCATTCCAGGCCGATTCCGTCGCAATCAGACGCAAAAACAGGTCTTCCGGCACCCCGTTGCGCCGCGCCGCCGCCCGCGCGGCCGGCAGAAACTGGCTTTTCGACGCTCCCGCATAGGCCGGGATGCGCTCGGAGCCGGGCGCGCCGGGCACGCGGATCTCATCGGGCTGCAACCGGATCGAATTGGCATATTGTTTCGACGCACGCCGGTCGAGCACGGCGGTCTTCTTGTCGAACAGCCGTTTCTTGGCCTTCGACGAGAACGGATCCGCCCCCACAGGAAAGGCGATACTCAAAGCAAGACAGGACAGCAGAACACGTCGCACAACAGAACACTCTCTCTAGCAGCGGAACGTAAAATAAGCTGAGTCGCCCATTTCGGCAACAGATGCCGCATTGACGCCGCCCGCGCGACGGGCCAAGGGAGGCCCATGACCAAGATTGCCCTGATCACCGGAGCCTCGCGCGGGCTGGGATCCGCCCTCGCCGAAGCGCTTGCGCCCGAGCACCATATCGTGGCCGTGGCCCGCACCGTGGGCGGGCTCGAAGAACTCGACGACCGCATCCGCGCGCGAGGCGGGTCTGCCACGCTCGCCCCGCTCGACATCACGGATGAAGGCGCGATGGCGACACTCTGCCGGGGCATTCATGACCGCTGGGGCAAGCTGGATCTCTGGATGCACAGCGCGATCCATGCCAGCGCCCTGACCCCCGCGCCCCATCTCGACCCCAAGGATCTGGCGAAAAGCCTTGAGATCAACGTCACCGCCACCGCGCGGCTGATCACTTTCGTGGCCCCCTTGCTGGAGGGCGCCGACGCCCCCCGCGCGGTGTTTTTCGATGACCCCAAGGGCGGCGAGAAATTCTTCGCCGCCTATGGCACCACCAAGGCCGCGCAGATCGCGCTCGCCCGGTCCTGGGCGGCTGAAACCGCGAATGGAAAGCTCGACGTGCGGATCGTCACCCCGCCGGCCCTGCCCACCGCGACCCGCGCCCGCTTCCTGCCGGGCGAAAACCGCGACACGCTGATTTCGCTGGAAGACGCGGCGCGAAACATCCTGACCGAACTCGGCTGATCCCTTGCCCGCCGCCCCCCGCTCCAATAGACGGGGAACATGCGCATACTCATCACCAATGACGACGGGATCAACGCCCCCGGCCTGAAGACCCTCGAAGCGATTGCCGAGGAACTTGCAGGCCCCGAGGGCGAGGTCTGGATCGTCGCACCGGCCTTCGAACAATCGGGCGTCGGCCATTGCATTTCCTATTCCCGCCCCACACTGCTCAGCCAATTCGGCGAACGGCGTTTCGCCTCCGAAGGCTACCCGGCCGATTGCGTGCTGGCCGGGCTTTACGAGGTGATGAAGGACCGCCGCCCCGATCTGGTGCTCTCAGGGGTGAACCGGGGCAACAACGCCGCCGAGAACGTGCTTTATTCCGGCACCATTGGTGCCACGATCGAAGCCGCGTTGCAGGGCATTCCCGCCATCGCGCTGTCGCAATTCTACGGCCCCGAAAACGTCAATCTCGACGATCCGTTCGAGGCCGCCGCCCAACATGGCGTGCCGCTCATTCGCAACCTGCTGGAAAACGCGATCTGGGACGACAACCCTTACCGTCTGTTCTACAACGTGAATTTCCCGCCCATCCCGGCCGCTGCGGTCAAGGGCACCAAGGTCACGACCCAGGGCTGGCGGGCGGAAAGCTCCTTTGGCGTGCAGCCGCACCATTCACCCACCGGGCGCATGTTCCTCTGGATCACCGGCGGGCCGCAGCATCTGCCGACCGAGCCCGGCTCGGATGTGACCGCCAATCTCGACGGCTATATTTCGGTGACGCCCCTGCGCGCCGATCTCACCGCCCATGACACGATCGAAACCCTGAAGGCAAAGCTGGAGGGATGACGGCAGGCGACGAACAGCGGATGCGGTTTGTCTTTGCCCTGCGCCAGCGCGGCGTGATGGAAATGCGCGTGCTGGAGGCGATGGAGAAGATCGACCGCGGCGCTTTCGTCAAGGGCATCTTTGCCGACCGCGCCTATGAGGACATGCCGCTGCCCATTGCCTGCGGTCAGACCATCTCGCAGCCGTCCGTGGTCGGTCTGATGACCCAGGCACTTGCTGTCGAGCCGCGTCACAAGGTGCTCGAGGTCGGCACCGGCTCGGGCTATCAGGCCGCCGTGCTCAGCCAATTGGCCCGCCGGGTCTACACGGTCGACCGGCACCGACGGCTGGTGAAAGAGGCCCAGGAGGTGTTCGCGCGGCTTGGCCTCGCCAATATCACCGCACTCGCCACCGATGGCACCCGGGGCTTTCCCGAACAGGCGCCGTTCGACCGGATCATGGTCACGGCGGCGGCCGAAGACCCTCCGGGTCCGCTTCTGTCCGAACTGAAACCCGGCGGCATCATGGTGGTGCCCGTGGGCCAGTCGGACACGGTGCAATCCCTGGTCAAGGTGACCCGCACCGAGGGCGGTTTCGACTACGAAGAACTGCGCCAGGTGCGGTTTGTCCCGCTGGTGGAGGGGATGGGGCAGGAGAACTGAGGCTCCCCGCGCCGATATCGCCCCTTTTCTATTGGCAGCCCCCCGCCAAACCGTGTTAAACTTCGGCAAGTCGGGCCGCAGGCAGGTTTTGGGCCCAGGTAAATGCAAACCCTCGTCAGAAGGGTGCAAAATTGTGGTGAGGAACGAGCATATGACGATATCGGCTTTCCAATTGCGTCTGGCGGCGGTGCTTTCAGGCGCCTTGGCGCTGAGCGGCTGCAACGGCGGCGGCTTCGGCGGATTTGACTTCGACCTGCGCGGCGCGGCCGGCCAGCTTGATACGTCCGATGCGGCGCGCAATTCCGCAGGCTCCGCGCCACAGCCCGATGCCCGCGGCGTGATCTCCTATCCGGGCTATCAGGTGGCGGTCGCCCGGCGCGGCGACACGGTCCAGAGCGTCGCCGCCCGGATCGGCCTGCCCGCCAATGAAATCGCCAGCCACAATGCGCTGCCCGCCGATGTGGTGCTGCGCGATGGCGAAATCCTCGCCCTGCCCCGCCGGGTCAATGAACCGGGCAATGCGACCCCGGGCGCGCTCGACGTGATCGATGTCGCCTCGGGGGCCATCGACCGGGCCGAAAGCACCCCGGGCCTGCCCGCAGGCGACGAACCCGCGCGCCACCGGGTGGCGGCCGGCGAAACCGCCTTCTCCATCGCCCGGCGCTACGGGGTCTCGGTGGATGCGCTCTCGGATTGGAACGGGCTCGGCCCGAACCTCAACCTCCGGGTCGGTCAGTTCCTGCTGATCCCCAATGTGCCCGGCCAGGACGAGGTGCGTGTCGCCGCCGTGGAAAACCCCGGCGCAGGCTCCGCCACCCCGCTGCCGCCCTCCTCGGCCCGCGCCCTGCCCACCAAGGACGTCAAACCGGCGGCCCGCAAACCGAAGCCCGCACCGCTGAAGGAAAAGCAGACCGTCGCCTCCGACAATTCGCGGCTGATGATGCCGGTGAAAGGCAAGATCGTGCGCCCGTTCGAAAAGGGCCGCAACGAAGGCATCGGCATTTCGGCGACCGCAGGCGCGCGGGTGATCGCCGCCGACAAGGGCACCGTGGCCGCCATCACCCGCGACACCGATCAGGTGCCGATCCTGGTGCTGCGCCACGACAACAACCTGCTGACGGTCTATGCCGGCGTCGATGAGGTTTCGGTCAACAAGGGCGACAAGGTCAAACGGGGCGAAAAGATCGCCGTGGTGCGCTCGGCCACCCCGCCGTTTCTGCATTTCGAAGTGCGCGAAGGCTTCGACAGCGTCGATCCCTCCCCCTATCTGAACTGAGCCCGGAGGGGCGCGGCCGCGGGCCCCTCGGCAAAAACGCCGCGATGGAAAATTTCTCGCCCAATTCCATGGCGTTCGCGCAGGTCTGCGCCTAGATTCACGGCATGTTCGAAACCGTCGCCATCCCCGTCTGGGCGTTTATCCTGATCGGCCTCTTTGCGGCGATTTCGATCCTCGAACGGGTCATCGGCCCCTCGATCCGCTGGTTCTTCCGCAAACGTGCCGAACGGGTGGTCGCCGAACTCAACAAACGGCTCGACCGCCCGATCCAGCCCTTCAAACTGGCGCGGCGCTACGACATGATCCAGCGGCTGATCCATGACGGCGAGGTGGCCCACGCCATCGTCGACCATGCCCGCAACGAAGGCATCCCCGAAGAGGTCGCCCGCGAAAAAGCCGCCCGCTATGCCCGCGAGATCGTGCCGCGGTTTTCCGCCACCGCCTATTTCGGCTTTGGTACACGGGCCGCGAAGTGGATTTCCGACACGCTGTTTCACGTCCAGGTCGGCGAAACCGAAGAGGATGTGCTGACCGGCATCGACCCGGACGCCACCGTGGTCTTCGTGATGAACCACCGCTCCAACATGGATTACCTGCTGGTCACCTGGCTGGCCGCGCGCTCCTCTGCCCTGTCCTATGCGGCGGGCGAATGGGCGCGGGTCTGGCCGCTTTCGGCGCTGGTCCGCACCATGGGCGCCTATTTCATCCGGCGCAAACAGCTCAACCCGCTCTATCGCAAGGTGATGGCGCGCTACATCCAGATGGCCACCGATGGCGGCGTGACCCAGGCGGTCTTTCCCGAAGGCGGGCTGTCGCTCGATGGCCGCCTCGCCCCGCTCAAGCTGGGCCTTCTGAGCTACCTCGTGGCCGGTTTCCGCCCCGAGCGGCGCGACATCGTCTTCGTCCCCGTGGCGCTGAATTACGACCGGGTGCTGGAAGACCGGATCCTGCTCGACGCAGGCCAGGCCGGCACCCGCCGCTTCCGCGCTTCGTTTTCCAATGTCACCGCCTTCATCCTGCGCCAGCTCCTGCACCGGCTGCGCGGACGGCTCTACCGGTTCGGCCATGCCGCCGTCGCCTATGGCCCGCCCCTGTCGCTGAAAGCCTTCGCCGAAACCCATCCCGAGGACACGACCGAAGCACTTGGCGAAGAGCTGCGCGCCCGGCTCTCCGGCACAATCCCGGTCCTGCCGGTTCCGCTGATGGCGCTGGTGCTGGAAGACGCCCAAGGCCCGCTCTCCGAAGCCGAACTGGCCGCCGCCATGGCGGACCGGCTGACCGCGTTGCGGGCGGCCGGCGCCCGGCTCCACATGCCTTCAGGGGAGCTGTCCAGGGCCACGGCAGCGGCGGTCAAACGTCTCGAACTGCGCCGCCTGATCACCGTCGATGAGACCGGCATCGCCATTGCCCCCGACCGGGATCTGATGATGGGTTTCTACGCCAATTCGATCCGCCATCTGGGGCAGACCGGCGATCAGTGACCGCCGCCCAGCTGGCCCACATTGACCCCGTAATTCACCGCCACCTGATAATCCGGATCGTCGTCACTATCGACCATCAGGCTGCCCGCCTTGGTCAGCAGCGCGTGACAATCCCGGCTCAGATGGCGCAGTTGCAGGGTCTTGTCGGCGGCCTGGTACTTGGCCGCAATGGAATCGATCGCCGACAGCGCCGATTGGTCCACCACCCGGCTGCGGGCGAAATCCACCACCACCAGATCCGGGTCGCCGGCCGGGTCGAACAACTCCACGAACCCGTCCGCCGAGCCGAAGAACAACGGGCCCTCGACCTGATAGATCTTGGTGCCGTCCTCGGTCACTTCTTCATGGGCATGAATGCGCGTGGCGTTGTTCCAGGCATAGGCCAGCGCCGAGACGATGACGCCCACGAACACCGCAGTCGCCAGGTCATAGGCCACGGTCACGGCGGTCACCAGCAGGATCACGAAAGCATCGGTCAGCGGCACTTTTCTGAGGATCATCAAGGAGTTCCACGCAAAAGTCCCGATCACCACCATGAACATCACGCCCACCAGGGCGGCCAGCGGAATAAGCTCGATCACCGGCGAGGCCAGGACGATGAAGACCAGCAGAAACAGCGCCGCCGCGATGCCCGCGATCCGGGTGCGCCCGCCCGATTTCACATTGATCATCGACTGACCGATCATCGCACAACCGCCCATGCCGCCAAAGAAACCGGTCACCGTATTGGCCACGCCCTGGGCCACACATTCCTGGCTCGCACCGCCCCGCTTGCCGGTCATGTCGCCCACCAGATTGAGGGTCAGCAGGCTCTCGATCAGACCGATGGCCGCGAGGATCAGCGCATAGGGCAAGATGATCTCCAGGGTCGCCCAATCAAGCGGCACCATGGGCACATGGAAGCTCGGCAGCCCGCCCTTGATCGAGGCCAGATCGCCGACGCGCGGCACATCGAGCCCCAGGGCGATCACGATCACTGCGACAATGCCGATGCCCGCCAGCGGCGCCGGAATGGCCTTGGTCAGGCGCGGCATGATCCAGATGATCGCCATGGTCAGCGCCACCAGCGCCAGCATCAGATAAAGAGGCGCGCCCGACAGCCATTCGCCGCCGCCCATCCCGTGGCCCGACGCCTCGGTGGTGCCCGGCACCTTGAACTGCGTCAGCTGCGCGAGAAAGATCACGATTGCCAGCCCGTTCACGAACCCCAGCATCACCGGATGCGGCACCAGCCGGATGAACTTGCCAAAGCGCAGCAACCCGGCGGCGATCTGAATGATCCCCATCAGCACCACGGTGGCAAAGAGGTACTCCACCCCATGGGTCGCCACCAGGCTCACCATCACCACCGCCAGCGCGCCCGTTGCCCCCGAGATCATGCCCGGCCGCCCGCCGATCAGCGCGGTGATCAGCCCGACGATGAAAGCGGCGTAAAGGCCGACCAGCGGATGCACGCCCGCCACAAAGGCAAAGGCCACCGCTTCGGGCACCAGCGCCAGCGCCACGGTCAGGCCCGACAGCAATTCAATGCGGATCCGCTGAGGTGTCAGGGGGTCCTTTCCTTCGCTGCCGGACAAAGGTTCGCCGAAGACGGCGGCAAGGGCTCGTTCCATGGGGGTCTATCCTGTTCGCGCTAACCGGGGGCCCCAACCGGGGGGGGATCGAAACGCACGCGATCCGGGGGCTGGGCTGCTATGGGCCCAGATCCGGTCCGAGTTCAAGGGGTAACGTCGTGGGAGCCGGGGGCGACATCTGCCGTCACCCCCGCCCGGCCCGGTCCGGGCTCATCTCCAAACCGGCGCCCGGATCAGGCCCGTTCGGCATATTCCATCGTTTCGGTATTCACGATAATCGCCTCACCTTCGCCCACGAACGGGGGAATCATGACACGAACACCGTTGTCGAGCACCGCCGGCTTGAAGCTGTTGGCCGCCGTCTGACCCTTCACCACCGGCTCGGTTTCGGTCACGGTGCAGGTCACTTTCTGCGGCAGCGACGCCGACAGCGCCTCGCTTTCATAATACTCGATCTGGATCGTCATGCCGTCCTGAAGGAAGGGCCGGCGGTCGCCCAGAATGTCGGCCGGCAGTTCGATCTGCTCGAAGGTTTCGCTGTCCATGAAGACCAGCATCCCGTCGCTTTCATACAGAAATTGCTGGTCTTTTTGCTCGAGCCGCACCCGCTCGACCTTGTCCGCCGAGCGGAATCGCTCGTTCAGTTTCGAGCCGTTGCGCAGGTTCTTCAATTCGACCTGAGCAAAGGCCCCGCCCTTGCCGGGCTTCACATGATCCACCTTCACAGCGGCCCAAAGACCGTCGTTATGTTCCAGCACATTGCCGGGGCGAATTTCATTTCCGTTGATCTTTGGCATCGCTGTAACCGCATGTTTTTGTTGATTCAGAGGTTCAAGTGCCTATATTCCACGCAAGCCCTGCCGACAAGACAGGGCGATGCTGGGGGAGGAAGAGCAAGCTATGCACTGAACGCATACCTGCCATTCCAAAATAGAAAAACTACTTGGGTGAAGTTCCCTGCATAAGGGGCGTCACGCCAGATACTGCGGTAAGAGATCAATAACTAAAGGACGAAGCATGGCTGATTTTGTGGACGGCACGGCATTCAATCATGAGCAAGGCAATCGCGCGCGCAAGCTGTTCGCCGCGGTGGTCCTGGCGGCCCTCGATGATGCTATTGCCGACGACAAAAAATACGGCAACGGCCCCGAGCAGATCGCCCGCTGGGCGCGCTCGCGCGATGGCCGCGAAGTATTGAGCTGTGCCGGGATCGACCCGAACGAGCGGGTCGTGAACGGGCTGATGGAATTTGTTGGCAAAGGTGTGCGCACCTCGGTCGCGCTGTCGCGCGAAGAGAGCGAGCGCCGCAACGCTGCAGAAGCAGCCGCTGCCGAAAACGCCAAGCGCGCCGCCTGATCCCGGCCTGCTGTTGAATTGGAAAACGCGCCTCCTCGGGGGCGCGTTTTTCGTTGTCTGACAAGGGGTTTACCATGAGCAACGCAATCGACACCGACACACTCGACCGGCTCGCCCGGGTCATCGTTTCCACCGGTCTCAACCTCGCCCCCGGGCAGGACCTTATCATCACCGCTTCCGCCGAAGCCCTGCCGCTGGTGCGCCGGGTAACGACCGCCGCCTATTGCGCGGGCGCCGGTCTCGTCACCCCGATCCTGTCGGACGAAGAGGTGACCCGCGCGCGCTATCAGCATGGGGTTGAGGACAGTTTCGACGCCGCCCCCGGCTGGCTCTATGGCGGCATGGCCGAAGCCTATGCGGCGAACGCCGCCCGGCTCCACATCGCCGCCGACAACCCGATGGCGCTCGCCGCCGAAGACCCCGAAAAGGTCGGCCGCGCCGCCAAGGCCAATGCAGCGGCCTACAAGCCCGCGCTGGAAAAGATCGCCGGGTTCGAAATCAACTGGAACATTGCCGCCTATCCCGGTCAGGCCTGGTCCTCGCTGGTCTTCCCCGATCTTGCGCCCGAGGCCGCGCAAGCCGCCCTGGCCGACGCGATCTTCGCCGCCTCCCGTGTGAACACGCCGGACCCGGAGGCCGCCTGGGCCGAACACAACGCCCAATTGGCCGCTCGCCGCGACTGGCTCAACGACCAGAACTTCGCCGCGCTCCATTTCCAGAGCGAGGGCACCGACCTGACGGTCGGTCTCGCCGATGGCCACCTCTGGATGGGCGGCGCCTCCGAGGCCAAGAACGGCATCACCTGCAACCCGAACATCCCCACCGAGGAGGTCTTCACCACGCCGCACAGGGCGCGGGTGAACGGCCATGTCCGCGCCTCGAAACCCCTCGCCCATCAGGGCACGCTGATCGAAGGGATCGAGGTGACTTTCGAAGAGGGCCGCATCACCAAGGCAAGTGCCACCAAGGGCGAGGAGGTCTTCCTGAAACTCCTCGACACCGACGAAGGCGCGCGCCGCATCGGCGAAGTCGCACTGGTGCCCTATGCCTCCCCGATCTCGGAAAGCGGCATTCTCTTCTACAACACGCTTTTCGATGAAAACGCCGCCTGCCACATCGCGCTCGGCCAATGCTACAAGGATTGCCTGAAGGACACGGCCGGGTTGTCAGACGACGAGATCGCCGCGCGCGGCGGCAACGCCAGCCTCATCCATGTGGACTGGATGCTCGGCGGCGCCGACACCCGGATCGCCGGCCTCACCCAATCGGGCGAAAGCGTGCCCGTCTTCCGGGATGGCAACTGGGCCGAGTAACGAAACATGTCGCTCAAAAGTGGGAACCGGGTTTGAGCTGCTTGGACATGTGAGAACAGAAAACTGCCGGGGGAGCGCTGCTCCCCCAGACCCCCCCGAGGTATTTGCAACAGGAAGAAAACAATACACACCTTCTTCCTGTCAAAAGTACCTCGGGGGAATTGGCCGCAGGCCAAGGGGGCAGCGCCCCAGCTTAAAACGGCACGTCGCCCGCCGCCTCGGCCGCCGTCACGAAACTCGCCACCACCTTCTTCAGCCCCGCTTTGTCAAAGGCGATCTCCAGCTTGTCACCTTCGATGCCGGTGACCAGACCGTAGCCGAACTTCTGGTGAAACACCCTGTCGCCCTCCACATAGCTCGACACCGCGTCGGCATCGATCACCATGGTCTTGGCCTCGCGCGGTTGCGACATGCCGCGCTGATCGGACCGCGCCTGCAGCCGCTTCCAGCCCGGTGAATTATAAACATCGGCGCGGGACGCCCGGTCGCCCAGATCCGATTTCGGCGCCGCCTGGGTGGCCCCGTAAAGCCCCGGTGCGGTCAGCACCTCCACCGTTTCGGGCGGGATCTCGTCGATGAAACGCGACGGCATCTGGGACTGCCATTGCCCAAAGACCAGCCGGTTGCCCGCAAAGCTGACGATGGCGATTTCCTCGGCGCGCGTCAGCCCCACATAGGCCAGCCGCCGTTCTTCCTCGAGCCCCTTGAGCCCGCTTTCATCCATCGAGCGTTGCGACGGAAAGAGCCCGTCTTCCCAGCCCGGCAGAAACACGCCCGGAAACTCCAGCCCCTTCGCCGCATGGAGCGTCATGATCGACACCTTGTCCTCGCTGTCGTCGCTTTCATTGTCCATGATCAGCGAGACATGCTCCAGGAACCCCTGGATATTGTCGAAGTTTTCCAGCGCCTTGATCAGTTCCTTGAGGTTCTCCAGACGCCCCGGCGCCTCGGGCGTCTTGTCGTTCTGCCACATCTCCACATAGCCGGATTCTTCCAGAATCCGCTCCGCCAGATCGAGATGGGCGCGCCCCAGCGCCGTCAGTTCCTTCTGTGCGGCCTCCAGCGTTTTCTGCCGCGATTGCGCCAGATCGGCACCGGCCTCATTGCCCTCGATTACATCGGGATCATTCAGCGCCCCGATCAGCCCGCGCAATTCCTCCTTGCGCGCCTCCGCCTCATGGAGTGCTGCCCGCCAGCCATCCATATGGGCGACCAGCGCGCCCAGCGCCTTGCCGCCCTTGCCCGCAACACGGCCTTCTCCGCTGGCGATCCGCGCCCCTTCCAGCATCGACACGCCGCTTTCGCGGGCCGCCAGATGGATGTTCTGCACCGCCTTTTCGCCCAGTCCGCGCTTCGGCACATTGACGATCCGCTCGAAGGCCAGATCGTCATCCTGAGAGACTGCCAGCCGGAAATATGCCATGGCGTCGCGGATCTCGCGGCGTTCATAAAAGCGCGGCCCGCCGATCACCCGGTACGGCAGACCGATGGTCAGGAACCGGTCCTCGAACGCGCGCATCTGGTGGGAGGCGCGCACGAGAATCGCGATCTCGGTCAGACGAAACGCGCGCATGCCCCGCGTGCCCGCCTGCATCGCCTCGATCTCCTCGCCGATCCAGCGCGCCTCTTCCTCGCCATCCCAATGGCCGATCAGCCGCACCTTCTCGCCATCGGCGCGATCCGTGAACAGCTCCTTCCCCAGCCGCCCGGCATTCTCGGCAATCACCCCCGAGGCAGCGGCCAGAATATGCGGGGTCGAGCGGTAATTCTGTTCCAGCCGCACCACCTTGGCGCCGGGAAAATCCTTTTCGAACCGCAGGATATTGCCCACCTCGGCGCCCCGCCAGCCATAGATCGACTGGTCGTCATCACCCACACAGCAGATGTTCTTGTGCCCACCCGCCAAGAGCCGCAGCCACATATACTGCGCCACGTTGGTGTCCTGATATTCGTCCACCAGAATATAGCGGAACCAGCGCTGGTATTGCGCCAGCACGTCGTCATGGGTCTGGAAGATCACCACCACATGCAAGAGCAGATCGCCGAAATCGACGGCATTGAGGGTCTTCAGCCGCTCCTGATAGGCCGCATAAAGCTCCACGCCCCGGTGATTGAAAGCGCCGGCATCCGCCACCGGCACCTTGTCGGGCGTCAGCGCCCGGTTCTTCCAGCCGTCGATCAGATGGGAGAGCTGGCGGGCAGGCCATCGCTTTTCGTCAATGCCTTCGGCCTGAATCAGCTGTTTCAAAAGGCGGATCTGATCGTCGGTGTCGAGAATGGTAAAGTTGGTCTTGAGCCCCACCAGCTCCGCATGGCGCCGCAAGAGCTTCACACAAACCGAATGGAACGTCCCCAGCCAGGGCATCCCCTCGATCGCCTGACCCAGAAGTCCCGCCACCCGCAGCTTCATCTCGCGCGCGGCCTTGTTGGTGAAGGTCACCGCCAGGATCTCATTGGGACGCGCGGTGCCGGTGTTCAACAGATGCGCAATCCGCGTGGTCAGCGCCTTGGTCTTGCCGGTGCCTGCGCCCGCCAGCATCAGCACCGGACCATCGAGCGCTTCAACAGCGGCACGTTGCGCCGGATTCAGCCCGTCGAGATAGGGCGCGGCGCGCATCGCCATCGCCTGTTGCGACAGGGGAATGCGGTCGGGGAAGTCGTCTTCGTCGAAACCATGGCTCATGGGGCGAGACTAGCGCGGCGCGGACATAAGATAAAGAGGGTGTTCGCGCTCTGTTCTCGCCGGTTTTGCCACAAACTTGCGCAAGCTGCCCAAGCGTCATATGGCGGTTGCATGGACCTGAATACCCGCTTTCCCGCCGTCTCGGATCTGCGCAAACGCGCCAAGCGCCGCGTGCCGCATTTCGTCTTCGAATATCTCGACAGCTCCACCGGAGCCGAGGATCAAACCCAGAGAAATCGCGGCGATCTGCAGGATGTCCATTTCTGGCCGGCGATCCTCAAGGGCAAATTCGACCCGGATCTCTCAACGACCTTCATGGGCCGCGATTATCCCCTGCCGTTTGGTTGCGCGCCCGTCGGCATGTCAGGCATCATGTGGCCGCGCGCGGAAAAGATCATCTCGGCCGCCTGCGCCAAGGCCGGCATTCCCTACGGCATGTCCACCGTCGCCACCGTCCTGCCCGAACAGCTTGCCCCCACCATCGGCGATCAGGGCTGGTTCCAGATGTATATGCCCGGCAATCCCGACTTCCGCGCCGACATGCTCAAACGCGCAAAGGCGAGCGGCTTTCACACCCTGATCGTCACCGTCGACACGCCGTTTGAATCGAGCCGCGAACGCCAGCGCCGCGCCAATCTGACGATCCCGCCCAAGGTCAATCTGGCGATGATCATCTCGATGATGCTCCATCCCGAATGGACGCTGGGCACCCTGAAGGAAGGCATCCCGAGCCTCAAGCTCTGCGAAGAATACGCCGCCCAGGCCAATGCCAATTCGACCGAGTTCCATTCCCTGGCCCATGCCGGCCACATCATCCGCGGCCAGCCCGGCTGGGACGATATCGCGGCGATCCGCGATCTCTGGGACGGGCCGATGCTGGTCAAGGGCGTGCAGAAACCCGAAGATGCCGTCCGGCTCACCGAAATGGGCATCGACGGGATCTGGGTGTCGAACCATTCCGGGCGCCAGTTCGATGGCGGCCCCTCGTCGATCTCCCGCCTGCCCGCGATCCGCGCCGCCATTCCCGACACCCCCATCGTCTTCGACAGCGGCGTGATGGGCGGGCTCGACATTCTGCGCGCCCTCGCCCTTGGCGCCGATTTCGTGATGATGGGCCGCGCCTTCCATTACGCGGTGGGCGCGCTTGGCGAAAAAGGCCCGCCCCATCTGATCAACATCCTGCGCGATGACATGATCTCCAACATGGGGCAGATCGGCGCGGGCACGCTGGCAGAATTGCCAGCCTGCCTGATGAACCCGCCCGGCGCCGGGCAGACGCCCTAAATCCGCCTCAATCCTCGACAAGATCCCGCTCGGAAAAGAAGAGCGGTGATGACCGAGGACGCAAAAAAATCCCCCGCCCCCCGGCCGCCCGCGCCGGAGGAGGGCACGATGTTCGATGACCCGGCTTTCACCGCCCCGGTGGAGCCCGACGATGCCGCCATGCTGCGACTGCTCTCGGCCCGTGCCAAGCGCCGGGAGACCTGATTTCTGTCGGTTATGCCCGCACGGTGCCGGTTTCCGCCATTGCCGTAACGTCGCGTGACCGCTAACACTTTCTGCAACTGCAAAGACGGGGGGCAGACCATGGCCGAATTCAAGAAAATCCTGATCGCCAACCGGGGCGAGATCGCCATTCGCGTGATGCGGGCGGCCAATGAATTGGGCAAGCGCACCGTCGCGGTCTATGCCGAGGAAGACAAGCTCTGCCTCCATCGCTTCAAGGCGGACGAAGCCTATCTGATCGGCAAAGGCATGGGCCCCGTCGCCGCCTATCTTTCCATCGACGAAATCATCCGCGTGGCCCTGCAGGCGGGCTGCGACGCGATCCACCCGGGCTACGGCCTCCTGTCGGAAAACCCCGAACTGGTCGAAGCCTGTGCCGCCAATGGCATCACCTTCATCGGCCCCAAGGCGGAAACCATGCGCGCGCTGGGTGACAAGGCGTCGGCGCGCAAGGTGGCCATCGCCGCCGGCGTGCCGGTGATCCCCGCGACCGAAGTCCTTGGCGACGACATGGATCTGATCCGGAAACAGGCGGGTGAGGTCGGCTATCCGATAATGCTCAAAGCCTCCTGGGGTGGCGGCGGGCGCGGTATGCGGCCGATCCTCTCGGAAGACGAACTTGAGGAAAAGGTGCTCGAAGGCCGCCGCGAGGCCGAAGCCGCCTTTGGCAATGGCGAAGGCTATCTGGAAAAGATGATCCAGCGCGCCCGCCATGTGGAGGTGCAGATCCTCGGCGACCGGAACGGCAATATCTACCATCTCTGGGAACGGGATTGCTCGGTCCAGCGCCGCAACCAGAAAGTCGTCGAACGCGCGCCCGCCCCCTATCTTTCGGGCGCCCAGCGCGAACGGATCTGTTCCTTGGGCAAGAAGATCGCCGAACAGGTGAGTTACGAATGCGCGGGCACGATCGAATTCCTGATGGATATGGACACGGGCGAATTCTACTTCATCGAGGTGAACCCCCGCGTCCAGGTCGAACACACCGTGACCGAAGAGGTCACCGGCATCGACATCGTTCAGGCCCAGATCAAGATCGCCGAGGGCAAAAGCCTGATGGAGGCCACCGGCACCGCCTCGCAATATGACGTGCAACTCAATGGCCACGCCATCCAGTGCCGCATCACCACCGAAGACCCCACCAACAATTTCATCCCCGATTACGGCCGCATCACCGCCTATCGGGGTGCCACGGGCATGGGCATCCGCCTCGACGGCGGCACCGCCTATTCCGGCGCCGTGATCACCCGCTATTACGATTCGCTTCTGGAAAAAGTCACCGCCTGGGCGCCCACCCCCGAAGCCGCGATTGCCCGCATGGACCGCGCGCTGCGCGAATTCCGCATCCGCGGCGTCAGCACCAATATCGCCTTTGTCGAGAACCTGCTGAAACACCCGACCTTCCTGAACTACGAATACCACACCAAGTTCATCGACGAGACGCCCGAGCTTTTCGCCTTCAAGACCAACCGCGACCGGGCGACGCGCATCCTGTCCTATCTCGCCGACGTCACCGTCAACGGGCACCCGGAAACCAAGGACCGCCCGCGCCCGCCTGCGGATCTGCACGACCCGGTGCCCCCTGCCCTGCGCGTGAAAACGCCCACGCCCGGCACCCGCGACATCCTCGAAGACAAGGGCCCCAAGGCCGTCGCCGACTGGATGCTCGACCAGAAGCGCCTGTTGATCACCGACACCACCATGCGCGACGGGCACCAGTCGCTGCTGGCGACCCGCATGCGCTCCATCGACATGATCAACGTGGCCCCCGCCTATGCGGCCAACCTGCCCGGTCTATTCTCCATGGAATGCTGGGGCGGTGCCACCTTCGACGTGGCCTACCGCTTCCTGCAGGAATGCCCCTGGCAGCGCCTGCGCGACCTGCGCGCCGCCATGCCGAACCTCTTGACCCAGATGCTGGTGCGCGGCTCCAACGGCGTCGGCTACACCAACTATCCCGACAATGTGGTCGAATTCTTCATCAACCGCGCCGCCGAAAACGGCATGGATCTCTTCCGCGTCTTCGATCCGTTGAACTGGACCGAAAACATGCGCGTCGCCATGGATGCGGTGCTCGACACCGGCAAGATCCTCGAAGGCACGATCTGCTACACCGGCGACATCAACGACCCGGATCGCGCGAAATACGACCTGAAATATTATGTCGCCATGGCCAAGGAATTGCAGGCCGCAGGCACCCATATTCTGGGCCTGAAGGACATGGCCGGCCTTCTCAAACCCGGTGCCGCCCGGGTGCTGATCAAGGCGCTGAAGGAAGAAACCGGCCTGCCGGTTCATTTCCACACCCATGACACGGCGGGCATCGCCTGCGCCTCAATCCTGGCCGCCGCCGAGGCCGGCGTCGACGCGGTCGATTGCGCCATGGACGCCTTTTCCGGCAACACCTCGCAAGCCACCCTCGGCACCGTGGTCGAAAGCCTGCGCGGCGATGCCCGCGACACGGGCCTCGACATCTCGGCGATCCGCGAAGTCTCGAATTACTGGGAAGCGGTGCGCCACCATTACAAGGCCTTCGAGAGCGGGCTGCAGGCCCCGGCCTCAGAGGTTTACCTCCATGAAATGCCCGGCGGTCAGTTCACCAATCTCAAGGCGCAGGCGCGTTCCATCGGGCTGGAAGAACGCTGGCACGAGGTCGCCCAGACCTATGCCGATGTGAACAAGATGTTCGGCGATATCATCAAGGTCACCCCCACCTCCAAAGTGGTGGGCGACATGGCGCTGATGATGGTCTCCCAGGGCCTGACCACCGCCGATGTGCTTGATCCGAAACGGGAAGTGGCCTTCCCCGAAAGCGTCGTCGGCATGATGCGCGGTGACATCGGACAACCCCATGGCGGCTGGCCGAAGGACATTCAGACCAAGGTGCTGAAGGGCGAAAAACCCTTCACCAAACGCCCCGGCGCGGATCTGCCGCCCACCGATCTGGAGGCCACGCGCGCCGAGATCAACGCCCGGTTCGACTATGAATTCAACGACGAGGATCTGGCCGGTTACCTGATGTATCCCAAGGTCTTCGCCGATTACACCGAACGCCACGACATCTACGGCCCCGTGCGCACCCTGCCGACGCACACCTATTTCTACGGCATGAAACCCTCGGAAGAGATCTCGGTCGAGATCGACCCGGGCGTGACCCTGGAAATCCGCATGCAGGCAGTGGCCGAGACCAATGAGGAAGGCATTGCCAAGGTGTTTTTCGAATTGAACGGCCAGCCCCGGCAGATCCGCATCGCCGACCGCTCGGTTTCGGATGTGGCGACGGCGCGGGCCAAGGCGGATGCTTCGAACCCGAACCACATCGGCGCGCCGATGCCCGGTGTGGTCGCCACGATTGCCGCGCAGGAAGGGACCGAAGTGAAGGCGGGCGATCTCCTGCTGACCATCGAGGCGATGAAGATGGAAACCGGCATCCACGCCGACCGCGATGCGCGCATCAAGGCGGTGCATGTGGTGGCCGGAGGCCAGATCGACGCGAAGGATTTGCTGGTCGAGTTGGAATAGGCCCGCGCCTATTCCACCCCCGTGCCCTTGAGGCCAAGGAATTTCAGCGCCAGCCCGTCCAGCGGGCTGATGTCGCGCACCGCGCTGTGGCTCAGGTCCAGCCTGCGCAGGGCGAAAAGCCCCGCCAGCGCCGTCACATCCGCCACCGCGGTCTCGGCCAGGTGCAGATTGACCAGCCCGGTCAGCCCGGCAAGCGGAGTGAGATCCGCAAGGGTGTCATTGTCGCTCAGGGACAGATAGGTCAGGCCCGACAGCCCCGAAAGCGGGCCCAGATCCTCGATCTCATTGCCGGCCAGCACCAGATGGGTCAACTCAGGAAGTGCGGCAGCAAAACTCAGATCCGCCACGGCGCCTTGCCCCATGGAACCCGAAATCTCGAGTTTTTTCAGTCTTTTGCTTCCCGAAAGCGCGGCAAAATCAGTGGTCTCGTTCAAATGAAACCGCGCTTGCTCCAACCGGGCCAGACCGGCCATCCCGTCAACATTGGCAAGCCGCGCCGCCCGCAGGGTGAGCTTGCGCAGATGGGGCATCTGCGCCAATGCGGCCAGATCAACGGACTGGAGCGGCGCCTTGATCGTCAGTTCGGCAAGTCCCGGCATCGGCGTGCCGATCTGGCCCAAAGCCAGCGCCGCCTCCCCCTTCAACTCAAGCCGGCGCAACCCCGTCATCCCCGCCAGCGGCGCAAGATCAACCGGCCCCTTGGCGTCGATCAGCAGCGTGTGCACCGCCTTAGCGCCCGCAAGCGGCGCCAGGTCGACCCCCTCCCCCGCCGTTTTCGAGACCAGCTTGAGATCGACCACCCCGTCTGACAGGGCGGCGCCGAGATCTTCTGGTGCAATCCGGCGCTTCTTGCCCTCCAACGGCAAGCAGCGCCCGTCGCTCAGCGCCCCGACCCCGAAAGACCCGACGCAAAGCGCCTCCTCCGGGACCGGCGCCGCAGCGACCGGCTGGGTAAACCCGAACAAGGCAGAGAAAACCGCAATGCGCAGAAATGACATGAGACAATCCGTTCCAAACTTTCGTTGGCCCGAATCTGCCGCGAAAATCTGTCCTCAATATGGAAGGCGCCCGCCCCAAAAGAACAAACCCCGCCCGGGACGACGGGCGGGGTTCTGAACTCATCAGAGGTACCGGATCCATGGATCACCGCCCTGATAGAAGGCGAATCCTAACGGTCGATTAAAATTCGCGGCAAATTGAACCGGACCCCCTGCTGACGCAGGGTCAAAGCCCTTCGAATTCGCACAGAACATGGACATCCATGCCCAGCGCCTCGATCTTTTGTCGTCCGCCCAATTCCGGCAGATCAACGATGAAGGCACAGCCGACAATATCGCCGCCCATGCGCTCGATCAGCTTGATCCCGGCCTCGGCCGTGCCGCCGGTGGCCAGCAGATCATCCACCACCAGGATCTTTTCGCCGGGATGGATCGCATCGTCATGCACCTCCATCACCGCCTCGCCATATTCCAGCGCGTAATCCTGGCTCAGGGTCGCGCCGGGCAGCTTGCCCTTCTTGCGGATCGGCACGAAACCCACCGAAAGCTGGTGCGCAATGGCGCCGCCGATGATGAAACCGCGCGCTTCCAGCCCCACCACCTTGTCGATCCGCTCGCCCGCATAAGGGTGCAAAAGCTGGTCGATACAGATGCGAAAGCCGCGCGGATCGGCAAAAAGCGTGGTCACATCGCGGAACAGGATGCCTTCGTGCGGGAAATCGACGATGGTGCGGATATAGTCTTTGACGGTTTTCTTCTGGACCGGCATGGGGATACCTCTTTCTGGCGCGCCCTCTTATGCGGGCGGCAGGCAAGGATTGGCAAGCACTTGGCGCAAAAGCGAAACAGATCCCGGCGCGGCCTGCTCATTATTCTGGCAGGGCTGGTGGCGCTGGCCTGGGGCTGGCCACAGATCAACCCCCGCGACACCGCCCTCCGCTTCGCCCCGATCAAGGGCCTGCCGGGCTGGCAAAGCGCCGAAACCGGCGCGCTGTCGGGCGGCGCGGCAGACGCGGTGTTCCTCGGCCTCGGCGACACCCCCCTGCCGCCCCTCGCGGCCAAGGATCTCTGCGCCACACTCTTTCCCGCCCCCCGCACAAGGCTCGCGGTTTTCACCGACATCAACTGCCCGAACTGCCGCAGCTTTGAGGCCAAACTCGCCGCCCGCGACCTGGCGATCACCTGGCTCCAGCTTCCCCTGCTCGGCCCCGGCTCCGAAACCGCCGCCCGGGTGGCGATCGCCGCCGAAACCCTGTCGGGCCAGCCCGCCGCACCGCCCCGCGCCCTGCGCGGCACCGGGGTCGAAGCGCTCCTGCGCCACCACGGCAAAACCACCGGCCTGGTCCCTCAAACGCTGAAGGAGGAAGCGCACAGCCCGCGCACGGACGCCATTCTCACCCGTCACGAACGCGCCGCCGACACGCTCGGGGTCTACGGCACCCCGGCTTTCGTGATCGGCAAAACCCTGGTGCTGGGCGATCTGAGCGAGCCCCGGCTCGACGCCCTCCTCGCCCTCGATCACGCGGCCTGCGATTAGCCGTTCAGCACCCGGCCCGCCACCGCGTCCAGCTTCGCCACCACCTCCGGATCGCGCGCCTCGGGTGCAGTCAGAATGGCGAATTCCAGCGCCCGGTCGCAGCCATGTTCACACAGCGCCCGCGTCGGCCCCAGCCGTTCCGGCAAGCCGGCGGCCAGCGCCCGGCCCTTCTCGGCATTGCCCATCAGCGTCTTGATGATCTCGGTCACATCCACCTCGCCATGGTCCGGATGCCAACTGTCATAGTCGGTGATCATGGCGACCGAGGCGTAACAAAGCTCCGCCTCGCGCGCGAGTTTCGCCTCAGGCATGTTGGTCATGCCGATCACATCCGCGCCCCAGCTTTCCCGGTACATCTTCGATTCCGCCAGGGTCGAAAACTGCGGGCCTTCCATCGCCAGGTAGGTGCCGCCCCGGTGCACCTTGGCCCCCGCCGCCTCTGCCGCATCGCCCGCAATGGTGCTCAGACGCGGACAGGTCGGATGCGCCACGCTCACATGGGCGACACAGCCGGTGCCAAAGAAGCTCTTGTCGCGGGCAAAGGTCCGGTCGATGAACTGATCCACGATCACGAAATCCCCGGGCGCCATCTCCTCGCGAAACGATCCGCAGGCCGAGACCGAGACCACATCACTCACCCCGAGCCGCTTCAGCGCATCGATATTCGCCCGGTACGGCACGGTGGTCGGCGAATGCCGGTGCCCCCGCCCATGGCGCGGCAAAAACGCCATCGGCACCCCCGCCAGTCGCCCCGTCAGCACCGCATCGGACGGCGCGCCCCAGGGCGTTTCCACCTCGACCCATTCGGCCCCGTCCAGCCCGTCGATCTCATAGATCCCGCTGCCGCCGATCACGCCGATCATCACGTCAATCTCGCTCATCTCATTCCCCTGCCGGTTTCGCCGCGAGACTAGAAAACGCAGCGGCGCGGGGCAACGGCGGAAAG
>JAOXSD010000283.1 GCA_025800205.1 Silicimonas sp.
CAACCAATTCTGCATTTCGCTGCGGCTGCAAAAAAACCGCGACGCCTTCAACGCCGATGAAGAAGCCTATCTCGACCAATATCCGATGACGCCCGAACAGCGACAGGCAGTGCGCGACCGCGACTGGAACCGCCTGCTCGAACTGGGCGGCAACATTTGTTACACCAGCAAGCTGGCCGCCAATGACGGGATCAATTTCCAGAACCTTGCCGGGCTGATGACCGGCATGGGCGTCGAAGCTTACCGCGACATGATGCTGGCGGGCGGCCGCTCGCCCGAGGGCAACCGCTATCAGCACGAATGGGATGAGAGGGGAGAAGAATAATGGCGCATATCACCGCAGGGGTCGGCTGCTCCCACGTGCCCGCCATCGGCGTGGCGATGGACACGCAGATCACCGAACAGCCCTATTGGGTGCCGGTCTTCGAAGGGTTCGAAGCTTCCCGCGACTGGATGAAAAAGGCCAACCCGGACGTGATCTTTCTGGTCTATAACGACCATTGCTCGGCCTTCGACGCCTCCTGCATCCCCACCTTCGCCCTTGGCTGCGCCCCCGAGTTCAAACCCGCCGACGAAGGCTGGGGGCCGCGCCCGGTGCCGGTGGTGAAGAACCATCAAAAAATGGCCAGCCATATCGCGCAATCGCTGATCCTGGATGAATTCGACATCACCATCATGAACGAGATGGAGGTCGATCACGGGCTCACCGTGCCTCTGTCCGTCATGTATGGCGACAAGGGGCCTGACGATGAATGGCCCGCCCTTGTGATCCCGCTGGCGGTCAATGTGGTGCAATATCCCGCCCCCACCGGCAACCGCTGCTTCAACCTTGGCCGTGCGATCCGCCGCGCCATCGAAAGCTACGAGGAAGACCTCAACGTGGTGATCTTCGGCACCGGCGGCATGAGCCATCAGTTGCAGTACAAACGCGCCGGCCTGATCAACCGCGAATGGGACAAACAATTCCTCGACCGGCTGACACTCGACCCGGTGGGGCTGTCGAAGACCCCCCATGTGGAATATCTCCGCGAGGCCGGGTTGGAAGGGGTCGAAATGGTCATGTGGCACGTCATGCGCGGCGCGCTGGATGAAGAGGTGACCGAGGTGCATCGCCATTACCATGTGCCCGCCTCGAACACCGCCGTGGGCCATATCATTCTTGAGAACACCAAAGACAGGATCGCCGCAGAATGAGACTTTGCGTAGCAGGCGCCTATGGCGCATTCGGCATCAAACATCTCGATGCACTCGCCGCCATTGACGAAGTCACCGTCACTGCCGTGATGGGGCCGAAACAGGACAAGATCGACGCGCTTGCCGCCGAACGCGGCATCGGCTTCGCCGCCACCACGCTCGAGGCCTGCCTCGCCCGCGACGACGTGGATGCGGTCATTCTCGCCACGCCCACCCAGTTTCATGCGGAACAGGCCATCGCCTGCATGAAGGCCGGCAAGCCGGTGCTGATCGAAATCCCGATGGCGGATTCGCTGGCCGACAGCGAAGCAATCTGCCGGGTGCAAAAGGAAACCGGTACGCTGGCCATGGCCGGCCAAGTGCGCCGCTTCAACCCGTCCCACCAGTGGATCCGCAACAAGATCGACAAGGGGGAACTCAAGGTCCAGCAGATGGATGTGCAGACCTATTTCTTCCGCCGCACCAATATGAACGCCAAGGGCGAACCGCGCAGCTGGACCGATCACCTCTTGTGGCACCACGCCTGCCACACGGTCGATCTGTTCCAGTACCAGACCGGCGAAGAGCCCTCCCAGATCTACGGGCTCGAAGGCCCCCACCATCCCGATCTGGGCATCGCCATGGATATGTCGATCGGGATGAAGACGCCTTCGGGCGCGATCTGCACCCTGTCGCTCTCGTTCAACAACGACGGCCCGCTGGGCACCTTCTTCCGCTACATCTGCGACAACGGCACCTATCTCGCCCGCTATGACGATCTCTATGACGGGCGCGACAACCAGATCGATCTCAGCGATGTGGCGGTGTCCTCGAACGGGATCGAGTTGATCGACCGCGAGTTCATCGCCGCCATCAAGGAAGGCCGCGAACCCAATGGGTCGGTCCATGACACGCTGTCGGCGATGCAGACGCTGGACCGAATCGAAAAAAGCTTCGGCTGAGCGTCACGAGCCCGGCACGATGTTTACTTAGCAACGGTATTCTTTAGTCAGGTTGAGCGGTCCATTTCTGGCGAGTTTTGCACAAGGCATTTGCGAGTGTGACGAGCTTGCGGGCTACAGCCGTGATGACGACCTTATGTGGTTTTCCTGCGGCGCGAAAACGGTCAGCGAAGACCTTCAGGACTGGATTGTGATGGCTGGCGACGAGTGCGGCTTGGAACATTACATTCCGCAACAAGCGCCGTCCGCCTGCGATGGCGCGCTTGCCGCGCATGGCTCCACTGTCATGTGCGATGGGTGCGAGGCCCGTGAGGGCTGCGGCTTGTTCCCCCGAGATTTTTCCGAGCTCGGGCAATTCGGCAATCAGCATGGTGCTGGCGACCGGGCCGATCCCAGGGACAGACCGCAGAATGTCCGCAGGCGCGGCAAGCTCTTCATCCGAGGCGATAGTCTGCTCGATCTGCACCTCCAGCTCTGCAATCTGATGATCGAGAAGATCTTTCAGTTCGGCATCCATGGCTTCAAACATATCTGCCGATCCCAGTTTTCCATGCGCCTTGATTTGCGCCAGAAGTCGTTTTCGTGTTTCGACGAGCTGCCCGCGTTTTGACACCAACGCTCTGATAAAACGTATCTTTTCATGCGGGAGGCCGCGCCCCGCATCGGGCCTGAAAACCATGAACCGCGCAATGAGTTCTGCATCGATCCTGTCGGTCTTGGCACGGGTGCCACGACTAGCCGCGAAGGCCTTGATCTGGGCGGGCGGCAATTGCCGTGTCGCCACGCCGGCGCCATCAAGAGCGGACCACAGCGGCGCCATCACCTCTTAAATCGAGGCTTCATGCTCCTCCAGATGCCAGTCCGGCACCGCCGTGGCGGGCGTAATTCTGTGGTCGAACAGGACCGCGAGGATCTGGGCCGCAAAAGCCGGATCCACATGGTGGCGGGAG
>JAOXSD010000293.1 GCA_025800205.1 Silicimonas sp.
CCTGGAAGGCGGAATTGCTGAATTTTCCGGGGAAGGAGCGGCGCAGCGAGCCAAGAGTCAGGGCAGCGAAGACCGTTAGCACTGCTCCGGTGGTGGCGAGGATCAGGCTGTTGGTGATGAACCCCTGATAGCGGGAACTCAGCAGGTTCTGTTCGGATTCGAGCGCCATGGTGATCAGGATCAGCGTCGGCAGGAGTGCGCCCACGATCACGGGAATGGCGCAGGCGATCACCGCACCGGCGGCCTTGTGGCCCGCGAGTTCGAAGCGCGGCATAATTTCGCGTTTGCGGCCATGGGTGGCGACCGGCGCGTCGCGGGTGATGCGACCGAGGAAGGCGAGGAAGAGGGCGAAACCGAGGAGGCAGAGGGCCAGTTGTGCGGCAGCCGCGCGGTCGGCCATGGAGAACCAGCTTTGGTAGATGCCGGTGGCGAAGGTTTGCACGCCGAAGAAAGACACGGTGCCGAAATCGGCGATGGTCTCCATGGCAACCAGCAGCACGCCGCCCACGGCAGCCGTGCGCGACATCGGCAGGGAGACCCGGAAGAAGATCCGCCAGGGGCTTTGACCCAGGGTGCGCGCGACGAGGAATTGTGCCGCACTTTGCGACAGGAAGGAGGCGCGGGCGAGCAGATAGACATAGGGGTAGAGCACCACGGTCAGCATGGCGGCGGCCCCCCAGAAGGAGCGGATTTCCGGGAACCAATAGTCGCGCGGGCCCCAGCCGAAGATCTGGCGCAATGTGGCCTGCACGATGCCAGGATGGTCCAGCACATGGGTATAGGCATAGGCCAGCACATAGGCGGGAAAGGCAAAGGGAAGGACGAGGGCGATTTCAAAGAGCCGCCGGCCGGGGAATTCGGTCATGGTGACCAGCCAGGCGGCACCGACACCGAGGGCGAGCGCGCCGGTGCCGGTCACCAGTACCAGCCCGAGGGTGTTCAGCGTGTAGCGCGGCAGCACCGTGGCGGCGAGGTTCTGGATCGTGTCGCCCGGGACCGAGAGCGCGGCAAGGGCGACGGCGAGAACGGGAAACAGGCACAAAAGCAGGACCAGACCCGCCAACCCATAGAGCGCAAAGGTCGAAAACCGTGCCATCTGTCGCGCTGATCCCTTCCGTTTCCGCGCCTAGCTAGCAGGGTTGCCGGGCTTGTCCAAGGGAAAGGCTCGGGAATGGCGCTTGCCAAGGCCCGCAATGCGCGACACGGTCGCGGCAAGGGAGGATCAAAGATGAAATCAACAACACGCGTTGTGGTGATCGGCGGCGGGATCGCGGGCTGCTCGACGCTCTATCATCTGACCCGTGAGGGCTGGTCGGACGTGGTGCTGTTGGAGCGGGACGAGCTGACCTCGGGCACCACCTGGCATTCGGCGGCGCAGGTGACGAATTTCGGCATGACCCAGACCATGGTCGGGCTGAAATCCCATTCCATCGCGCTTTATCAGGAACTGCGCGACGATCCTGATTACCCGGTGGATTACCATTTCGGCGATGGCGGCATAAGGCTTGCCAATACCGAGGCGCAGATGGAGGGCTATCGCCACTTTGCCTCCATGGCGCGCGGCATGGGGGTGGAATTCGAGGTAATCGATGCGGCGGAATGTGCGCGCCGCCATCCGTTGATTTCCACCGAGAACCTCGTGGGCGGACTTTGGGATGGCAATGACGGGGATATTGATCCCGCACAGCTTTGTCAGGCGCTGGCGCGACGGGCGCGCAAGGCGGGGGCAGAGGTCTACCGGCATACGGCCGTGACCGGGCTGACCCAGCACCGGGACCATTCCTGGACCGTCCATACCGAGAAGGGCGACATCACCTGCGAAATCGTCGTCAATGCGGGCGGTTACCGGGTGAATGAGATCGGCGCGATGATGGGGGTGCATCATCCGGTCGCCTCGATGGAGCATCAGTATTTCGTCACCGAGGAGATCCCCGCGATCCGCGAGGCGGGGCACCGGATACCGCTTTTGCGCTGCCCGACCAGTGACTATTACTGCCGTCAGGAGAAGAATGGCCTGCTGGTGGGCTTCTACGAACAGGGCTGCAAGACCTGGGGGATGGACGGGATCGACCCCCATTTCACCAATGCGCTCTGCCCTGATGATCTGGACCGGATCACCGATGTTCTGGAAGGCGCCTTTGCCCGGATGCCCGCGCTGACCGAGGTGGGCATTCACACCGTCGTCAACGGCCCAATCACCTACACGATCGACGGCGCACCGCTGGTGGGGCCGGTGCCGGGCAAGCGCAACGCCTTTTGCATCATCGGCCTGCGCGCGGGGCTGGGCGAGGGGGGCGGCCATGGCTGGCTTCTGGCCCAACAGATCGTCCATGGCGAGGCTTGTTATGACACTTGGGGGCTCGATCCGAGGCGGTTCACCGGCCATGGCAATGTGGAGCTGACCGCGCTGAAGGCGGTGGAGGATTACCAGAACGAATTCCGGTTCCATTTTCCCAACGAACACCGGCCTGCGGGACGGATGGCGAAGACCACGGCGCTGACGCCGGTGCTGGCCGGGTTGGGGGCGCATTTTGCCCCCGTCAACGGTTGGGAACGGGCGGAGGTTTTTGCGCCGGGGCTGGAAGTCACGCCGTCGTTCCGCTTCGACGAGAGTTTTCCGATGGTCGCCGAAGAGGTGGCGGCGGTGCAGAACACGGTCGGGCTCACGGAAGTGAACGGGTTCAACCGGATCGAGATCACCGGGGCGGATGCCGACGCTTTTCTCGACCGGATGATCTGCGGGCGGGTGCCGAAACGTGAAGGCCGGGTGGGTCTGGCTTATCTGCTGAACCATCACGGTTGCATCAAGAGCGAGGCGACGATTGCGCGGCTGCCGGCCTCGGACCGGGGCGGGGCGCGGGTCTGGTACGGCTCGGCGGCGGCGTCGGAGGCGCATGATTTCGACTGGCTCGCGGCCCATATCCGCGACGGCGAAGATGTGACGCTCCGCTCGCTCACCAATGATCAGACCATTCTGGTGCTGGCGGGGCCGAAGGCGCGCGATGTGATAGGGGCGGTCAGCCGCGCCGATTGGTCGGCGGAGGCTTTCCCTTGGCTCTCGGTGCGCGAGTGTTTCATCGGCATCGCACCCGCGACCGTCATGGGCGTCAGTTTCTCGGGCGAGCTGGCCTATGAGATCCACCTGCCCAATGCGGCCCTTTATGCCGGGTTCGAGGCCCTGCGCGCGGCGGGGGCGGCCCATGGGTTGCGGCTCTTCGGCTCCCATGCGGTGGAATCCATGCGGCTCGAAAAGGGCTATCTGCACTGGAAGGCGGATTTGCTGACCGAGTTCGATCCCCATGAGACCGGATTGGAGCGTTTCGTTGATCCTGAGAAGGAGTTTGTCGGCAAACCTGCGTTGCTGGAGCGGCAAGGGCGCGCGGATCGCAAACAACTGGTCACGCTGATCGTCGAAAGCGACGTGGCCCCCGCGCCGGGGGGTGCTTCGGTGATGCAGGGGGACCGGGTGGTCGGCACCGTCACCTCGGGCGGCTGGGGTCACCGGGTCGGGCACAACATCGCCTATGCCTTTGTCGAGGAGGGCCTCGCGGGCGATCTGATGCTCGATCTTCTGGGGGAGCGCATGCCGGTGCGGATCACCGACCCGGTGCTTTATGATCCGGAAGGCGCGCGGATGCGCGGCTAGAGCAGAAATCGTTTAATCTGAATCGAAATTCACGCCTCTCGATCAGCATCCTGCTGATCTCGAACGCTAATTTCGATGGGCTGTGCTGCAGAAAGAAACGATTTCGCTTTCATCAGGCGAAGATGCTGCGGAATTCCTCGATCAGATAGTCGAGGTCATCGCCGTTGATATCCTTGTGCAGCACCAGCCGGATTGCACCTTGCGTACCACCGCCCAGAAGGATGCCACTGGCGGCGAGACGATTGCGCATCTCGTCATGCACGCCGCCGCGCGGCTCAAAGAAGACCATATTGGTCGCCTGCCGGACCGCGCCTGCCTCCATCCCTGTCAACGCTTCGGCCAGCGCCACTGCATTGGCGTGATCCTCGGCCAGCCGGTGCACGTTATGCTCCAGCGCATGAAGACCGGCGGCGGCCAGAACACCCGCCTGCCGCATCCCGCCGCCCAGCATCTTGCGCCAGCGCCGGGCGCGGGTGATGAGGTCGCGCGGGCCGGTGAGGACCGAGCCGACCGGGGTGCCAAGCCCCTTGGACAGGCAGATCGACACGCTGTCGGTGATCCCCGCAAGATCATTGGCGGTGCATCCGAGCGCTGTGATGGCGTTGAAGAACCGCGCCCCGTCGAGATGGGTGGCAAGCCCCTCGGCACGGGCGGCCTCAGCGGCGGCCTGCATGCGGGCCAGCGGCACCGCACGCCCCTGAAAGGTGTTCTCGAGACAGACCAGACGCGAGATCGGCTTGTGACTGTCGTCGGGTTTCACCTCGGCGGTGATCGCCTCGGGCGAGAGGCCTCCGTCATCGTCCACCGGCAATGTCGTCAGCGCCATGCTGCCCAGAACCGAGGCACCGGCGGCCTCATCGGCGGCAATGTGATAGGCGCGACCCACAATCACCTCTTCGCCGCGCCCGCAATGGGAGAGAAGCGCCAGCAGATTGCTCATGGTGCCAGAGGGCACGAAAAGTGCGGCCTCCTTGCCCAGCCGCTCGGCCAGCACCGCTTCGAGCCGGTTCACATTGGGATCGTCGCCATAGACATCGTCGCCGACTTCGGCATCGGCCATGGCGCGACGCATCGCGGCATCGGGCCGGGTGACCGTGTCGCTGCGCAGATCGATCCGGGGGCGGTTCACCCCATCCGCGCGCGCAGCACCTGCATAATGGTTCATTCCGTTACCTGTTCGTATGCCAGCGCCGCCACGATATGGACCCGCCGGGTTTCGCCACCGTTCAGGGCGGTGTGATAGGCCCTTGTGTCGGTAAAATAAACCGATCCGTTGGCAGGCAGATGGGTGACGTGGTGATTGACCACGAACAGCGCGCCGGGATTGGTGGTGATCGGGATATGCAGGCGCGGTTCCGGATCCCGGTGCCAGGAATTGCAATTATAGAGCCCCTTGGACAGCACCCGCATGCGACCGATGGGGAACCGCGCGGTCAATTCGCGGTGAACCTCTTCGAAATAGGTGCCTTTGAACTTGGGATTGAACTCGGAAAAAGCGATCTCAGGCACCAGATCCTCGCGCGGTTCTTCGACATAGCGGTCATCGCCGCGCAGCCAGTAGCGCCCCGAAAGATCGGTCTCGGTCCACTCAAGCTGGCCCGGCCGTTGGGTCAACGGCAGAGCGGCAAAACCCGCGTCTTGCATATCTCCCATGAAGGCCTCGCGGCTGAGGCATTCATCAAGGGCGTCGCGCAGACGGGAAATGTCGAAGCGCAGATCGAGCCGGGCAATCCCGGGCCCGGGCACGAAGCCTGCGACGCTTTCGGTTTCGGGCGGTTCGGAAAGCGCCTGCTGCACCAGCAAAACGTCACTATCCCTGGGGTTTTCGGCATGTTTCATCGGTCTGGCTCCTCTGCGCTATCGTCTCGATAGAGCCTATGCGCCCCGGCGTCCCGCCTGTCCGCGACATGACCGGACAGGTACTTGTTGACCCATCATCCGAACCATGGGAGCCTGCGGCGAGGGAGGATTTGCGGTGGTGGAGTCGGAGGAAGGTGACGAGGGCCTGGATCGGCCGTTGCATGATCTTGTGTCCTACAGGCTCGCCCGGGTGCAGGCCAAGCTGAACGCCCAGGCGACGCGCATACTCAAGGAAAACGGCGGGCTGACGCTGGTGCAATGGCGGGTACTGCTGATGCTGCGGCGGCTGGGCGAAAGCTCGGTCGGCGAATTGGCCCGCGAAACCCAATTCGACAAGGCACTGATCAGCCGCACGGTGCAAAGTCTGGTGGCGCGCGGGCTGGTGGCCCATCGCGACAATGAACACGACCAGCGCCAGCAGCTTTTGAGCACCACCGCCGAGGGCACCGCGATCTTCGAAACCGCCGCGCCCCATATGGAAGCCCGGCAGAAGGCGCTCCGGGGTGCGATGAGCGAGGAGGAGCGCAGCCTTCTGTTCGACGCGCTCGACCGGTTGGAGGCCGCAGCGGACAGCCGCGATCCCGGCTGACTTGCCATCAGCCGTCCCTGTCGACGAAGAGCCTCACGCCCTTGATCCCTGAAAGCCGCCGGATTGTCGTCTTTGCAATTGCATCGGAGGATCCCGAAGGGTACGAGGCACCTGCAATGGCGGCATTGTGAAATCGACCAGAAAATCGTTTTTGACAATGCATTGCCCTTTCCCTGAACCCCCAATCGACAGGAGTTAAACTTGGGTTGTTTCAAGACGTTTTTTTCGGCGCTGGGCGTGGCCATGCTCGGCATTTCCCAGCCGCTTCAGGCCGGGGAACATGCCTCGATCCGTGATATCGCTTTCCAGGATCCACAATTCCTGACCTGTCTTCTGAAAGAGGGTCATGACGATCCGAAGGCGATCACCGGGTTCAATTGTTTCGACATTCCGCTGACCAGCATCGACGAGATCAGGCATTTTCCAAACCTTGATGGTTTTGTGATCACGGGTGCCAAGATCAAGCGGCTGGATGCCAATATTGCTCCCAAGCTTGAACTGATCGCATTGGAAAGCGATGTGTTGACCGAGCTGGATGTCAGCGGTTTGCCGGGGCTCAAGACCCTGTCCATGGGGGACACGCGTCTCTCTTCGCTCGATCTGTCGAACAATCCCGCGCTGACCCGGTTGGTGATGACCGATGCGCGCCTGACATCTCTGGATCTGTCCAATCAGGATCATCTAAAGGAAATCGACCTTCGGAGAAACCCGCTGAAAACTCTCGTTCTGGGGGGGCGATCGGGGCTGGAAGATCTGTTTCTTGAAGGGACCAAGGTCACCTCGGTTGATCTGACCGGGGCCGATGCGCTTATCAAGTTCAGTCTGCCCGGTGAGGCAGCACCGTCTCTCTTCGGTCAGGTCTTTCCCCGGCTGCAGCAGCTCTTGCTGACCGATGCGGATCTGACGGGGCTCGATCTGGCGCAGCTTCCCAAAGCGGAAAACGTTGGTCTGATACGT
Organism: Silicimonas sp.; assembly: GCA_025800205.1. Lineage (GTDB taxonomy): Bacteria > Pseudomonadota > Alphaproteobacteria > Rhodobacterales > Rhodobacteraceae > CALKXV01. Next base: position 7,053 of record JAOXSD010000293.1, read on the forward strand.
GTCAAACTGGGCACGCCGGATTTGTCTGTGCTTGACGGGATCAAGGGACTCGCCGTTGTTCAGAGCCAAGCCGACGCGCTAGATCTGCGCGGTTTGCCGGGGCTGGAAATGCTGTTCGTTCAGGGAACGAACCTGACGTCAGTGGATGCCCGTGGCCTGAACAAGCTGAAGCGGATACAGGCCGACGTGCCGGTCGAGCAGTAAGCTCGTCGTATCCCACTGAAAAACCAAAAAAACCCCGCCATGAAGGCGGGGTCAGGTACCGTCCTGTGGGCGGCCACAGGCACGGGCGGTAAGTCTGTTCCGGTGAGGAAACTCAGTTCATTTCGGCGCGGATCTGCTGGCGGAACACGTCGATGGGCACGCGCTTGCCGTCCATCTTGGTGTGCCAGTAAGTCCAGCCGTTGCAGCTGGGCGCGCCTTCAAGGGCCGCG
>JAOXSD010000308.1 GCA_025800205.1 Silicimonas sp.
CCGAGCATCACCGCCGTCTGGGTGGCGGTCAGATCGGCGCAGAAGGCCTCAACCAGTTTTAAACGTCGATATCTCGATAACCCGTTCTTCTTGTTCATAGAAACAGCCTTGCCTAGACATATTGCTAGTCAAGAGCCTTTCCAAATACGCAGATCCGGTGCCGTGCCTTTCACGCATCTGTGTAGTGATAAATTCCTCCGCTGCCCCATGCTCAGAGGCACAAACCAGCGAGGGAATTTCCATGACCCAACCCCAGATCACCCGCCGCGGCCTGATGGCAGGCGCGGCCACCCTGCCTGCCATCGCCGCCACGCCAGCGTTTGCCGCAGGCCACGCCGCCGCCAAACCGATCCACCGGACCTTCAGGCGCGGCAGCTTCGAAGTCACCACCCTGCTCGCCGGCTCCCGCCTGGTCGATGAAGGCATCCAGAATATCTTTGGCATGAATGTCTCACCCGAGGACTTTGCCGAAGCGAGTGCGGCCAACTTCATCCCCGCCGACCGGAGCCAGTTTTATTTCACTCCCACCGTGGTGCGCACCGGCAGCGAACTGGTCCTGTTCGACACCGGTCTCAACGCCAGCCCGATGAAAGCCGCCCTGGCAGAGGCCGGCATTGCGCCCGAAGACATCACCCTCGTCATCCTCACTCATATGCACGGCGATCATATCGGCGGCATGACCGACGACAGCGGAGCACTGGCCTATCCCAATGCCCGCTATGTCGCGGGGCAGGTGGAATACGATCATTGGGCGGGGACCGACAACAAGGGCTTTGCCGCCAAGGTCAAACCCTTTGCCGAGCAATTCACCTTCATCGGCCCGGGCGAAAGCCCGGTTTCGGGCATCACCTCGGTCGATGCCTTCGGTCACACGCCCGGGCACATGGCCTATATGGTCGAAGATGGCGGCGCGGGCGTCCTGCTGATGGCCGACACCGCGAACCATTATGTCTGGTCGCTGGCCTATCCCGATTGGGAGGTCCGTTTCGACATCGACAAAGCCGCCGCCGCCGCCACCCGCAAGCGAATCCTCGACATGGTTGCTGCCGACCGCATCCCGCTCATCGGCTATCACATGCCCTTCCCGGGCGTCGGCTTCGTGACGGCAGAGCAGGGGGATCGCTTCCGCTACATTCCCGCGACTTACCAGCTGGACCTTTAAGTTCTGTGCGATTTCGCACATGAAGGCTTGAGCCTGCAAGGGATTGTGCCACCCCGCCCCGCCTGACAGGGTGGGGATATGGACAATACCGCCAAATTCCTCACAGGCTCGCTGCTGAAACACATCACTGTCATGTCGCTCGCCTCCTCGGTGGGTCTCATGGCGGTGTTTCTGGTCGATTTCGTCGACATGATCTTCATCTCGATGCTCGGCAAGGCGGAGCTGGCCGCCGCCATCGGCTATGCCGGCGCGATCCTGTTCTTCACCGGCTCTTTCGGCATCGGCATGGCCATCGCGGCCGGCGCGCTGGTGGCCCGCGCGCTTGGGCAGGGGGATGAGGAACTGGCGCGCAGGCGGGCCACCTCGTCGCTGCTTTTCGGTGTCGGCTTCGGCGCGGTCTTTGCCGCTCTGGTCTGGTTCAACCTCGGTCCGCTCGTCGATCTGCTGGGGGCGAGCGCGCAAACCCGGGATCTCGCCGTCGGTTATATGCAGATCATCCTGCCGTCCCTGCCGGTGCTGCTTCTGGGTGTGGTCGCGGGCGCCATTCTGCGCGCCCATGGGGATGCGCGCCGGTCGATGAATGTGATGATCCTTGGCGGTCTGGTGAATGCCGTGCTCGACCCGATCCTGATCTTCGGCCTGGATCTGGAACTGACCGGCGCCGCCATGGCCTCGGTCGCCGCCCGCATCACCATTGCCAGCCTCGCCATCTCCGCAGTCCACCGCCACCACGGCGGCTTTGCCCGCTTTGATGCGCGCGAAACGCTGAAGGATTTCAAACCGGTTTTCGTGATCGCCCTGCCCGCCATCCTGACCCAGCTCGCCACCCCCGTGGGGCAGGCCTATGTCACCCGTGCCATGGCCGAGTTTGGCGAGGAAGCCGTGGCCGGCATGGCCATCGTCGGACGCCTGACACCCGTCGCCTTTGCCGTCCTCTTCGCGCTCTCGGGCGCGGTCGGGCCGATCATCGGCCAGAATGCGGGCGCGCGGCAGACCGATCGGGTGCGCGGCGCCTTCCGCGAAGCGCTGATGTTCACCGCCGGTGTGACGCTGCTCGTCTCGATCATCCTCTTTGCGCTGCGCCCCGGCTTTGTCTGGCTCTTCGCCCTCGACGACGGCATCGCCCGCACGCTGGTGTTCCTCTTCGCCGGGCCCCTGTCGCTGATGTGGTTCTTCAACGGGGTGATCTTTGTCGGCAATGCCGCCTTCAACAACCTTGACCACCCGTTCTATTCGACGCTCACCAATTGGGGTCGCCATACGCTCGGCACCATACCGCCGGTGATGCTGGGCGCCGCCCTTCTGGGCGCGCCGGGCGTGCTGATCGGTCAGGCTTTGGGCGGGGCGATCTTCGCCGCCCTGACCCTGATCCTGGCCCGCCGGGTGATGGAGGTGACCGCCGACAAAGCGCCCGCACCGCAACAGCCCTTCGCCCGCGAAGGCCGCCAGCACCGCCTGTTCCACCTGCGCCGGTAGCAGAGTTTTCAGAAAACTCTGCCGAAATCCCTTCAAAAGGGATTTCTACCGGCTGGTCCCCGCTGTCAGCACGAACTCGGTCACGTTCTGCACGGTGATGATCGTGCCGGGCAAAAGACCCGAGCGTCCCGCCGCGTCACCGGCAAAGGCATTGTCCACCTGGCCTGCATTGGCGAGGATCTGAATGAGCGCTGGCGACGTCAGTGGCGTCGAATGCCCGTCACCCTCGGAAAACGCGGTCACATCCACCAGCACCACTTCCAGATCCCCAAGCCGGCTCGGATCATCCAGATTGCCCAGCCGCACCCGCTGCCCGGTGAGCCGCGCCGACAGCGCCAGCGCCCGGTCCCGGTCCGACAGGAAGACGGCAAAAAGGCCGGGCACGTCTTTCAGCTTTTCCGCCTGATTGCGGAACACATCCACATCGATGTCGGGCGACATCAGAATGACGCCATCCAGCGATTTCGCCACCGAACCGGGCTGCGCGATATCCATCTGCCGCAGGGTTTCCATGGTCAGGAACGATCCCATGGAATGGGCGACAATCGCCACGCTGCGCGCTTCGGGCACCTGGGCGAGCCGGATCATCTCCTCCAGCGCATCGCGGGAAAACAGCGCCGAATCGCGATCATAGACATAGGCGAAGGGGTTCGCCGCCGAGGGCCAGGAGAAATGCAGCGCCACCCCTTTGACCTTCAGATCATAGGACAGCTGCGCCATCCGCAGCACACCATTGCCATAGGCCTGATTGAACCCGTGCACATAGATCAGCACGTCGCGCTCTTTTGGCGGCAGGCGCCGCAGCCTGGCCGAGAGTGCGCGGCGAAACGCCCGCGCATCTTTGATCTCTGCCCGGTCTGTCACCAGAAAATCCGTCTCCGCATTGGGCGCGCGACCGACCGGTGTGGTGATGCTGCCCGGCCGCCGATCGGGCGGCACCGAAAAGGCGATCTTTTCGAAGCGCAGTTCTTCCTCGCGCCCGAACGTCGGCTCTTCTTCCGTCGGCGTCCGGTTGTGGGCCACCAGCACCGCAACCTCGCGTCCGGCTTCTGCCCCCTCGGGCAGCGGCGCCAGCACCGGGGGCGGGGTACAGGCGGAAAGCAGCAGGAAAAACGGCAGAAGGACGCGCAGCATCATCAGCCCTCCGGCAATGCAACCAGGCTGATCCCCAGACGCCCGATCCAGTGATCACTCAGCGCGCGTTCCGCCCGGCTCAGCACCTGATGACGCGGATAGCGCGGGGCGGCGCGGTCGTCCAAAACCGGCGCTTCCCAGCCATCGGTGGTGGCAAAGAAATCCGCAACGCCCGCCTCGCCAAACTCGCGCAGATAACCCTGCACCACTACATCGAGATAGGACAGATGGATCGGCATCAGACCCTCGGCGGGCGCGTTCAAAGCCTCGGGCGCGTGATAGATCTCCACCGCCGCCCGCTCCAGCGGATGATCCACATCCTGCGCCGGAATGCGCTCATAGAACATCTCGCGCTCGTCCAGGGCGGCCCAATCCGCGCCCGGTACGGCGGCGATCAGCCCATTGATCCGGTGCCCCGGCGCGGGCACGGCGGTCAGAAATGCATGGTCCAGCGCGGCAATATGGCGCCAGCAGCGCCGCCAGCCGTCAATCGCCGCCGGGTGGGCGGCGTCATAGCCATGGGTCGCCCGGTTCACCAGCGAGCCATAGCCGAAGAAATGCGGTTCACTCATGTCCCCGGTCTATGCCGAAATTCAGGGGCTTGCCAGAGCGGCGCGGATCGGACTAATCATAGAGCCGACAGGACGGGAGAAGTCGGGTTCGCCCGGTGCCGAAGGAGCAACCACCCCGGTAAACTCTCAGGCAAAAGGACCGCCCTGTTGATCGAACTCTGGAGAGACCCCGGGACCGGGGCGCCGAAGGGATAGTGCTCTCAGGCGAAAGGACAGAGGGGGTGCAAGCTGGACAATGCGTCCGGAGGGTGCCCCGCGCATGCGCGGGCTTTGACGAAAGGGCCTGCGATGGGGGAACTCAACCGCACCGCTTTACATGATCTCCATCTGGAGCTGGGCGCCAAGATGGTGCCTTTCGCGGGCTATGACATGCCCGTGCAATATGCCCCCGGCGTGATGAAGGAACATCTCTGGACCCGGTCCGAGGCCGGCCTTTTCGACGTCAGTCACATGGGTCAGGTGTGTCTTGACGCCGAAAGCGTGGACGTGGCGGCCCGCGATCTGGAACGTCTCATCCCGGTCTCGATCCTCGGCCTTAGGCAAGATCGCCAGCGCTACGGGATCTTCACCAGTGAGGCGGGCGGCATCCTTGATGACCTGATGATCGCCAACCGGGGCGATCACCTGTTTCTGGTGGTCAATGCCGCGATGAAGGCGCAGGACATCGCCCATATGCAGGCGAACTTGCAGGACTGTACGGTCACCCCGATCAGCGACCGCGCGCTTCTGGCCCTGCAAGGCCCCAAATCCGAAGCGGCACTCGAAGCGCTCGTCCCCGGCGTGGCCGAGATGCGCTTCATGGACGTCGCCACCCTGGATTGGAACGGCACCGAGCTTTGGATTTCCCGCTCCGGCTATTCCGGCGAAGACGGCTATGAAATCTCCGTCCCCGAAACACAGGCCGAGACCTTCGCCCGCGCCCTCCTCGACAACCCCGCCATTGAACCCATCGGCCTCGGCGCCCGCGACTCGCTCAGGCTCGAAGCCGGGCTCTGCCTCTATGGCAACGACATCGACACGACGACCAGCCCCGCCGAAGCCGCCATCGAATGGGCGATCCAGAAGGTCCGCCGGACGGGCGGCGAGCGAGCAGGGGGCTTCCCCGGCGAAGCCCGCATCCTGAAGGAACTCGAAGAGGGTGCGGCCCGCCGCCGCGTCGGTCTCTTGCCCGAAGGACGGGCACCGATGCGCGCAGGGACCAAGATATTCGCAGGCGACGAAGAAGTCGGCACCATCACCTCGGGCGGGTTCGCCCCCAGCCTCGAACGCCCGATCTCCATGGGCTATGTCACCACCGCATATGCCGAATCTGGAACCAAACTCGAAGCCGAACTGCGCGGCAAACGCCTGCCCGTGACCGTCACCGACATGCCGTTCCGACCGGCCACCTACAAACGCTAAGGGAGCAAAACCATGAAATACACCGAAGACCACGAATGGCTGACCGCCGATGGCAACCTGATCACCGTCGGCATCACCTCGCATGCTGCCGAACAACTGGGCGATGTCGTCTTCATCGAACTGCCCGAGACCGAAACCCAGGTCGCCAAGGGCGATGACATCGTCGTCATCGAAAGCGTCAAGGCCGCCTCCGACATCGTCGCCCCCCTCGATGGCGAAATCGTCGAAGTCAACGAAGCCCTCGTCGACAACCCTGGCCTTGTGAACGAAGACCCGCTGGGTGCTGCCTGGTTCTTCAAGATCAAGGTCGAAGATGCCAGCGCCATGAACGACTACATGGACGAAGACGCCTATAACGAGCTGATCGGCTGAGCCCGACACGATGGAGAGCGTGATGACCTTTGAGCCGACCGACTACCAGCCCTTCGACTTCGCCAACCGGCGCCACATCGGCCCGTCACCGCAAGAAATGGCAGACATGCTGTCCGCCCTGGGCGTCGCCTCCCTCGACGATCTGATCGACCAGACCGTGCCCGAAGCGATCCGCCAGACCGAGCCGCTGTCGTTCGACGCGCCCTTGTCGGAACGCGAACTCCTCTACCAGATGCGCCAGATCGCCAAGACCAACAAGGTCTTCACCACCATGATCGGCCAGGGCTGTTACGGCACTTTCACGCCGCCCGCGATCCAGCGCAACATCCTCGAAAACCCCGCCTGGTACACCGCCTATACGCCCTATCAGCCGGAAATCAGCCAGGGCCGTCTGGAAGCACTCTTGAACTACCAGACCATGATTTCCGACCTCACCGGGCTCGAAATCGCCAACGCCTCGCTGCTCGATGAAGCGACCGCCGCCGCCGAAGCCATGACCATGGCGCAGCGTCTGTCAAAATCGAAATCCATGACCTTCTTCGTCGATGAAAACTGCCACCCGCAGAACATCGCCGTCATGCAGACCCGCGCCGAACCCCTCGGCATCGAAGTTCTCGTCGGCAACCCCGACACGCTCGACGCGACCGCCGTCTTCGGCGCCATCTTCCAATACCCCGGCACCTACGGCCATGTGCGCGACTTCAGCGCCGAGATGGAAAAGCTCCACGAACACAAGGCGCTCGGCATCGTCATCGCCGATCCGCTTGCCCTGACGCTCCTCAAAGAACCCGGCGCCATGGGCGCCGACATCGCCGTCGGCTCGACCCAACGCTTCGGCGTCCCCCTCGGTTTCGGCGGCCCCCACGCCGCCTATA
>JAOXSD010000330.1 GCA_025800205.1 Silicimonas sp.
AGAGCACCACCGCGAGGGGGATTGAACTGACGCAGAGCATGCCCTGTCGATGGCATCTTTTTTGCCGCGACGGTTCTATAAGAGCCAATTTTGGAGGGCACATCGATGACTAAGAAGATCGATATGCTGGGGATCAACTGCGCGAAGGGCAGTTTTCGGTTCCGCGCGGTCGGACCAGATGACACTTGTGTGGAGGCTATCCAGCTCCTCTGCCCGGCTCACGCCGAGTTCTTCTGGCAGCACTCTCCAGGCTGCTCAGGAACAGGAGGTGAGCCGACTTGCCTATCACCTGAACACCCCGAGCGCTGCGCGCAGGAACACCTTCAATCCGGGCAGCAATCTGAGCATGGGCACCTGCCCGAGAACGCTGTGATATGCGCGTCCCTCGATCAGTTCCAGAACCAGTTCGGCGCTCTCCTGCGGATCGGATCGCAGAACGAGCTCGCCGGATTGAACGCCGCGGCTCAACAGATCCGCCAGAGCATCGACCAGAGCCTTGCGGTTTTCCATAAACAGGGCGGCAAGATCGTCCTTGCGGATCGCTTCGCTGGTAATCTCGATCGACAGGATGATGTTCTCGGGCGCGGACAGGTACTTGGCATAACTTGCAACAAACCGGTCCAGCGCCTTCAGCGCGGGCCCGGGCCTGCGAAGCCGACGAATGAACGGAGCCAGTTCTTCCAACTCTAGGGTGGCGATTTCCACCAGAACATCATGCTTGCCGGAAAAGTGATTGTAGAGATTGCCCAGGCTGATACCGGCCTTCGCGGCAATGTCGCGCACCCCGGTCTGGTGATAGCCATTCTCCAGGAAACACATCACCGCAGCCTCCAGGATCTTGCGGCGGCGGGCTGCAAGCGCTTTGTCGCGTTTGGCGGGCGCCGGGTCTGCGGGGGGCATGAATTCGCTTTCTCCTTGAACGAACGATCGTTCATCGTATATGCCGGATACGCAGCTGCCGCAATACCGGCCGCGATTCGTCCGAGAGAAAAGCCATGTCCGAAAAGTCCTTTGAATCCACAACCTCCCCCGCGCGGCGTTGGCTATTCATCACCGTCGCACTGGCGGCACTTGGCACCGTCATCCTCCTGTTGCTCGAAACCGAAGACACGGTGGATGTCTCGCGCAGCGAGACCCCGCCACCAGCGCAACTGGTTTCGGTGCTCCACGTGAACAAGGCCGAAAGTGCCGCCCGGATCTCGGTCTATGCCGAATTGCACCCGCGCTGGAATGCCGAGATTCGCGCCGCCGTCTCGGGCCGCATCCTCACCGTACATGACGCCGCCCTCGCAGGCACAAGGGTGGCCGCAGGCGCGCCCCTCTTCGAGATTGAGCGCAGCCAGTACGACACTGCAGCGGCCGCCGCCGAGATGGCGTTGGAAGAGGCACAGCTTGCGCGGCTGCGGGCGGAAAACAACGTCACCGTGGCCCGCAGGCAATTCCGCCGCGACGGGGTCAACCCGCCCAACGACCTGGCCCTGCGCCTGCCGGAACTCCGCATTGCCGAACGGGCCGTCGCCTCGGCCAAGGCACAATTGGCCGCAGCAAGGCAGCAGATCACCGACACCTCTGTCACCGCTCCCTTCTCCGGTTTCGTGACCGAGCGTATCGCCAGCCTCGGCCAGACCGTGGCTGCGGGCGAAACCCTGCTGACCCTCTCCGACGACAGTCAGTTCGAACTGATGGCAGAACTCAGCCAGGCCGACTGGGCGCTTCTCGCCCATCCGATTGCGGGCAGAACGGCACAATTGTTCCACCGCGACGGCAGCCCGCTGGGCGAGGCGCGCATCCGCCAGGGCGGCGGGTTTCTCGACCCGAAAACCCGGCAGATGCGGGTGTTCCTCGAGGTCGCCGACCCCGCCCCCGGCGTGTTGGCTGGTGACTTCCTGCGTATCACCTTCGACGGGCGTCGGATCGCCGACACGCTGAGGCTCCCTGAAACTGCGCTCACACGCGCCGGTCACATCTGGCTTGTCGATGGCAACAATTTGCTAGTGCGCCACAGCCCCGAAATCCTGTTCCGCGACGGCGGCTTCATCACCATCGCCCCGCCCGAGACCCCTGGCCCCTGGGCGGTGGCAAAAACCCCGCTCGCCTCCTTCCTGCCCGGCCAGCGGGTGACGCCGCACGTGGCAGAGGACTGATCCATGCACGCGCTCACCGCCTGGTTCATCCGCAATCCCGTCGCTGCCAACCTGTTGATGGCACTGATCCTTTTCCTCGGCGTGCAGACCGTCTTGTCGATCCGCATCGAGGGTTTTCCGCGCATCCCGCCCGAAAGCGTCAACATCACCATCGAATACCCCGGTGCCACCGCCGCGCAGGTGGATGAATTGGTGACGCAAAAGGTCGAACAGGCACTTGAAGGGCTTCAGGGCGTCCGCTCGATCACCTCGCGGTCTCACAACGGCTATGCCGCAATCACCGTGCGTCGCGCGGGCGGCGAAAAGCTTCAGGCGGTGCTTGATCGGGTGCGCATCCGCATCGACGGGCTGACCGACCTGCCCGATAGAACCCGCCGCCCGGTGATCGATGCGGCGGGCTATGACTTTCCCGCGCTTTACGTGAACCTGCACGGCCAAACCGACCCGGCCACCCTGCAAACTCTGGCGCAGCGGCTGAAGGAAACCCTGCTTGCCGAACCCGAATTGTCACGGCTGAAAATCTGGGGCCTGATCCCCCGCGAATTGCGGATCGAGGTCGACCCGGAACGACTGCGCCAATACGGGCTGACCGTGGCCGATGTAACTGGAGCCATTCAGGCCAATTCCCTGACCTTCCAGGCAGGACAGCTTCGCACCCAGGGCGGCACGATCTACCTCCGCGCCGATGACCGCGCCCGCTATTCGCCGGAATATGCGGCACTCCCGATCATCGAACGCCCCGATGGCTCCTTCGTCCCGCTTTCCGACCTCGCCAGTATCGAAGACGGGTTCCTGGAGGGCGATTTCCTGTTCCGCCTCAACGGCAACCCCACCATCGGCATGGAGGTTCTGATCGGCCAGAAGGAAAACCTGCTCGACATCTCCCGCGTGGTCCGCCGGGTGGTTGACGCGTTCGAACCGCAACTGCCGCCGCAGATCCAGGCCGAGGTCTGGGGCGACAGCGCGGGCTATATCTCCGACCGGCTTGCCCTTCTGCGCTCGAACGGGGTGCAGGGGCTGATCCTCGTCACCCTGATGCTGTCGATCTTCCTCAATGTCCGCCTCGCCTTCTGGGTCGCCATGGGTATCCCCATATCGGTCATGGGTGCCCTCGCCGTCGCAGGATCCAAATGGGTCGATTACTCGCTCAATGACGTGACCACCTTCGGGCTGATCATCGCGCTTGGCATCCTCGTTGATGACGCGGTCGTGGTCGGCGAAAGCGTGTTCGAGGAGCGCCAGAAGGGCGGCCCCGACGGTGACGATATCGAAGGCACCGAACGCGGCGTCGAGAAGGTCGCCGTCGCCACCGTTTTCGGCGTACTGACCACCATCGCAGCCTTCTACCCGATGCTCCTGATCGACAACCCGCTGGGCAAGGTGCTGGCCGGGTTTTCCGGCATCGTCATCCTCGCCCTGATCTTCTCGCTCATCGAAAGCAAGTTCATCCTGCCTGCGCACTTG
>JAOXSD010000219.1 GCA_025800205.1 Silicimonas sp.
CCCGATTTTGCCCCCTAAAGTCGGAACCAGATCGGATCCCTACACAAACCTGTCACATGGGCCGCCTATTCTGAATTCATCCGAATGAATCTGGAATGACATGCGCGACAGTTGGAACAAGATCAGGGACGCCATCGAACAGGACATCGAAGATGGCGTCCTCACCCCCGGTGGCCGTCTGCCCACCGAGCAGGCTCTGCAAGACCTTCATGGCACGGGACGGCATTCCGTGCGCCGCGCCCTGGCCGAACTGGCCCGGGACGGGGTGGTCAGCATCGAGCAGGGGCGCGGCACATTCGTGTTGCCGCAACCCCGGATCGAATACACGATCGGGCGGCGCACGCGGCTACGTCGGAACCTCGGTGCCCAAGGGATCGACGTGGCGAGTGAGGCTCTGGGCAGCGACCGCCTGCCCGCCGCCCCCCGGGTGGCCCGCGCCCTCGGCCTGACCGAAGGCGACGAGGTGACCGCCACCTATCGCCTGACCCGCGCCGATAGCTTGCCGGTCGCCTTCGGGGCACTCTATCACGACGCCGCGCGTTTCCCGGACTTCCCCGAACGTCGGGCGGCGATGGGCTCGGTCTCCGCCGTCTATCGCTCCTACGGGATCGAGGATTACCTGCGCGGCTCCACCACCATGCATGCGCGACCGGCCAAGCCCGAGGAGGCCCAGCGGCTCGGCCAGCATGCCGACATGCCGGTGATGCTGCTGCGCGCCGTCGACACCCTGCCCGACCGCACCCCCATCGCCTTCAGCGAGGTTGTCTGGTCCGCCACCCGCGTCCGGTTCACCGTCGATCTGGAGGAAAGCGATGACTGATCCCGTCACCGACCACGCCCGGGCGCTCGGCATCCTCGCCCGCTGCGATGCCGCCCGGCTCAAGGCCTTTGCCGAACCGCTGATCGCCCGTCTGGGCGAGATCCAGGTGCTCGAAAACCGCACCGGTCTGGTGATGCTGCCCATGCGCGACACCGCCCAGGGCACCCATTTCCATCTCGGCGAAGTGCTGATGAGCGAAGCCCATATCGCCGCAAGCGGCACCGAAGGTTTCGGCATGCGCCGGGGCCGCGATCTGGAGGCGGCAATGGCCATGGCGGTCGTCGATGCCTGCCTCGCCACGGGTCAGGCCACCGCCCCTGTTCGCAGCTTTCTCGACACCGAAGCCCGGCACCTGGCCGAAGCCGACCGCGACCGCCTGTGCCAGGTGGAAGCCACCCGCGTGAACATGGAGACGTTCTGAACCATGGCCCACCCCCTGCCTTCCGTCCCCGAGACCCGCAGCAACGCCACCTTCGACGCGCTGATGTGGGCCCTGTCGCGCCCCGGCCTGATCCGGACCCTGCCGGAGCCGGGCATGGACGGTCTGATCGACGCGCTGATCGACAGCGAATGCCGCGTCCATACGGACGACGAAACCCTCGCCCGGCAGATCGCCCGCACCGGGGCCGAAGCGGTGCCGATCGCCGCCGCCGACCATGTCTTTCTCACCGCATTCCCCGATGCAGCCCCGCTCGACCACCTCTCCCTCGGCTCCGACCTCTACCCCGAAACCGGCGCGACACTCATCCTGCCCGCCCGGATCGGCAGCGGTTCCCGCCTGCGCCTCACCGGCCCCGGCGTCGATGGCGAGGAGAGCCTGCGCATCGACGGGTTGCCCGCCAACTTCTGGACCAGACGTCGCGCGCTGATCCGCTACCCGATGGGGTTCGAACTCTTCCTGATCGACGGCACAAGCGTCGTCGGCCTGCCCCGATCCACCGAAGTGGAGCTTCTCTGATGGCCTATGTGGCAACCCGTGGCGGCGAACGCGCCATCGAACAATCCCAGCGCCTCTACCGCGCAGAAATGGGCGCGATCACACCCGAACGGGTGGCCGAAACCCGCCGCGCCCTGCCCTATCTCATCGACCGGCTGATGGGTGAGGCTTCGCTTTATGACGAAGACCTCGCCGCCCTGGCGCTCGCCCAGACCGGCGGCGAGCTTTACGAGGCCGTCCTCTTGCTGCGCGCCTGGCGCACCACCCAGCCGCGCCTGCAGGTGGCCGACCCGGTGACCCAGGACAGCCTTCTGACCCACCGCCGCATCTCGGCCGCCTTCAAGGACATTCCCGGCGGTCAGATCCTCGGCCCGACGCTGGATTATTCCCACCGCATCCTTGAAACCGCCGTGCTGTCGGGGGAAACCCATAGCCCCGATCCGGTCACCCCCGCCGACACCCCGGCCCCGGCGCAGCACCCGTCTGTCGCCGCCTGGCAGGCCGACAACGATCTGCTCACCGCCCCCGAACCGGACAGGACCACCGGCAATGACATCCCCGATGTCACCCGCGAACCGCTTCTCTTCCCCGCCAAACGCGCCCATACGCTGCAAAGCCTGGCGCGGGCCGAAACCGGCGGCGTGCTGGCGCTCGGCTATGCCGCCCAACGCGGCTACGGCCAGGCCCATCCGACGGTGAACGAATTGCGTCTGGGCGAGGCCGAGATACAGGTCCGTCACCCGCGCGGCACGATGTTCAGCGCCGGGCGGGTCAAGATCAGCACGGCGGAAGTGGTGTCAAAGCAGGGCGCGGAACTGGGCCTCGGCTTTTCCGCGACGCTCGGCTGGAACGAGGTGAAGGTGATCGCGGCAGCCACGCTCGACCTGAATGCCGACGGCGCAGAAAAAGGATCGCCGACCGAGGAAGAATTCTTCCTCTACCACACCGAAGGCGTCGAAAGCTCCGGCTTCTGCAACCATTTCAAACTGCCCCATTACGTCACCTTCCAATCGAGCTTGGATGCCATGCGCGACGCCAAGGCAAAAAAAGCCCAACAGACCAGAACACCGGAGCCGGCGGAATGAGCCTCAAATCCCTGACCCGCGACTGGGAGCCGATGAGCTACGGTTTCCTCGACGCCTCCGCCAAGCGTGAGATCCGCCGCAAGATGCTCAAGGCCATCGCGGTGCCCGGCTGCCAGATGCCCTATGCCAGCCGCGAAGTGCCGATGGCGCGCGGCTGGGGCACCGGCGGTTTGCAGATCTCCTGCACCCTGCTGAACCCGAAAACGAAGGTAAAGGTGATCGACCAGGGCGCCGATGACAGCGTCAACGCCGCCTCGATCCGCCGCTTTCTCGCCCGCGTCTCGGGCGCGCCCACTACGCTCGACACGCTTGAGGCCGACCTGATCCAGTCGCGCCACCGCATCCCCGAGGAAAAGCTGCGCGACAATCAGGTGCTGGTCCTTCAGGTGCCCAACCCCGAACCCCTGCGCCCGGTGCAACCCAACATGTCCATCGCCCGGCAGATGCATGCAGATGCCGATTACGGGCGCATGTGGCTGCAACTCTATGAACAGATCCTGCGCGCAGGCCGGGTCATGCAGGGGGCAAGCTATCCCTCGCTGGTCAACGGCCGTTTCGTGATGACCCCGTCGCCGATCCCCCGCTGGGACGTGCCCAAACTGCATATGGCGAAACACCTGACCATCTTGTCGGCAGGGCGCGAAAAACGGCTCCATGCGGTCCCCCCCTTCACCCGGGTCGAACCGTTGGTCTTTGACGACGTGCCCTACCGGGTCGAAGAGCACGGCGCGCTGACCTGCACCCGGTCGGGCGCGCGCGGCTTCTTCATGAACGAAATCCCCCAGGACGACGGCAGTTCGGCCTTTGAAATCTCCGACAGCGAATATGGCGTGAAGACCCTCCGCCAGCGCGACGGCGAAGCGGTCACCTTCGGCGACACCTGGTACAAGCACGGGGAGATGGCCCAATGACCCTGACGCTCGACGCCCCGCAACTGGTCGACACCCGCCCGCTGCTGCTGGCCCGCCATGTTTCGAAAACCTATGGCAATGTGCAGGCGCTGAACGACGTCTCCGCCACGGTTTATCCGGGCGAAGTCCTGGGCATCGTCGGCGAAAGTGGGTCGGGCAAATCCACCTTTCTGCGCTGCCTGAACCTGGAGGAAACCCCCGACAGCGGCAGCTATACGCTGGATCTGCCCGATGTGGGCGGCAATCTCTTCGATCTCGACCGCTATGCCCGCCGGATGCTCTGCGCCACCCGCATCGGCATCGTCTATCAGAACCCCCATCTGGGGCTTTTGATGAAACATTCCTCGTCGGGCAATGTCGCCGAACGCCTGCTGGTCGCGGGCGAACGCCGCTTCCACACCCTGCGAGACAAGGCCCGCGACGCGCTCGACGCCTCCGAATTCCCGCTCGACCGGATGGATGCGCCACCGATCGAACTGTCGGGCGGCATGCAACAGCGGGTGCAGCTGGCCAAGGCCATCGCCCTCGAACCCGCGCTCCTGCTGCTCGATGAGCCCACCACCGGCCTTGATGTCAGCGTGCAGGCGCTGGTGCTCGACACGCTGAAACGTCTGCAACAGGAACGCCGCATCACCATGGTCATCGTCTCCCATGACCTCGGCGTGATCCGCACGCTGGCCGACCGCGTCATGGTCATGCGGGGCGGCCGGGTGGTCGAAGAAGGTCTGGCCGACCAGATCTTCCAGGATCCCCAAGCGGCCTACACACAACAATTGGTACATGCGAAACTATGACCCGGGTTCTTGACGTTCGCGGCCTCTCCAAAGGCTTCACCATGCATCATCTGGAGCGCCACATGGCCGCGTTCCAGAATATCTCCTTTACCCTCGACGCGGGCCGGTTCCTGCTGCTGAAGGGCCAGAACGGCGCCGGAAAATCGAGCCTGTTGCGCACCCTCTACCGCAGCTATCTGGCCGGCTCCGGCGAAATCCTGTTCCATTCTGCCCACGGCGTGATCGACCTTGCCCGCGCCGCCGATGTCGACGTCACGCTCCTGCGCCAGACCGAAATCGGCTTCGTCACCCAGTTCCTCACCGCCCGCCCCCGGGTCAGCGCCGAGGCGCTTGTCGCCGAACCGCTGCGTCGCGCGGGCCGGCCGCTGGACGACGCGCTGGCCGAGGCGCGCCACTGGCTGAAAACCTTCGGCGTCAAACCCGACCTCTGGGCGGCCTATCCCACCACTTTCTCGGGCGGCGAACAGCAAAAGGTGAACCTCGCCCGCGCGCTGATCCTGCCCCAGCGGCTCTTGCTGCTCGACGAGCCCACAGCCTCGCTCGACGCAGGTGCCCGCGCCGCGTTGGTTCAGCGCCTAGCCGAACTCAAGGCGGGCGGCACCGCGATGATCGGCGTCTTCCATCACCCCGGCGATGTGGCCCAATTGATCGACACCGAAATCGACCTCACCCCGGACGACAAACTGCACGAGGATCAACCCCATGTGGCTCTCTGACTTCACCCTCGTTCTGCCCGACCGGGTGCAGCCCGGCGGATCGCTCCGGGTCGAAAACGGCCGGATCGCCGAAATCCGCGACCATGCCGTCCCCGAAGGAGTGCAAGGCCAGGGCCGCACGCTCTTTCCCGGCTTCATCGACATGCATGGCGACATGATCGAACAGGAACTCGAACCGCGCGTCCGGGTCGATTTCCCCATGTCCGTCGCCATGACCTCGCTCGATGCCCGGCTCGCCGCCGCCGGGGTCACCACCGCCTATGCCGCCGTGTCCTTCTCGCGCGGCGCCCGCGACGGCGAACGGCGCTCTTACGATCACACCAGCAATGTGATCCGCAAGCTGCATGCCGAACGCGCCTATCACCGGGTCGATCACCGCATCCATGCGCGGTTTGACATCACCTTCGACAATGCGGTCGGCGTGCTCGAGGAACTGCTCGATGAAGGCCGCGTCGATCTGGTCTCGCTGATGGATCACACCCCCGGTCAGGGTCAGTACCGCAATCTGGAAATCCACATCCGCAACAAGGCCGCCTATCACGGTGTCTCGGAAACCGAGGCCCGCCAGATGGTCACCACCGCCATCGCCGAGCGCGCGCGCCCCCAGGAAGTGCTGCTGGCCAACATGAAAGAGGTCGCCCGGCTCTGCCAGAGCCACGGTGTCCCGCTCGCCAGCCATGATGACGACACCGCCGACAAGGCCAATCTGATGGCCGATCTGGGCGCGGTGATCTCGGAATTTCCGGTGACGGTGGAAGCGGCGGAGGTGGCAGTCCAGCGCGGCATGATGACGGCGATGGGTGCCCCCAACGCCATGCGCGGGCAAAGCTATTCCGGCAATCTCTCGGCCCGCGAAGCCCATGGACTCGGCCTCCTCAACATCCTCGCCGCCGATTACCACCCCGGCGCCATCCTCGCCGCCGTCCGCGCACTGGCGCAGACCGATCCCGAAGGTCTGGCCGGGGCCACACGGCTCGCCAGCGCCCATCCCGCCGAAGCGCTCGGCCTCAATGATCGCGGCGCGCTGCGGTTGGGCAAAGCGGCCGATCTCTTCGTGGTCGATGATCACGACCGGGTGGTGCTGACCCTGCGCGGCGGCCAGATGGTGCATTCGGATGGCACGATCACGCTTGCAGAACGGGTGATGCAGCCGGCTTAGGAAAACCGGGGCCGGCGACAGGTGCGCTCATGCTGCAAGACACACCGGGGAAAGCGATGCGCGAAAGTTCGGTGTTTGAACCGGCCCTCCCCTGCAGTAACCTGCGAAAGATCAGTCCGATCTGTGGTGGCGCGGGAATGTGAGACGGGTGTTCATAATTGCCTTGAGCTTGTCCTTCCTCGTTCTTGCAGGCGCGGTCGGATACGGTGCTATTGGATATAGGGATGCGGTGCGTCAGGCAGTGGCCTATTCAGACCGCGCAGATGCCTTGATCGCTGGCGGTCGGGGGCCGGATGATCTGGGCACCGAACAGCTCAGGCAACTCATCTTGGTGCAGGATCCCG
This sequence comes from Silicimonas sp., assembly GCA_025800205.1. Classification (GTDB taxonomy): domain Bacteria; phylum Pseudomonadota; class Alphaproteobacteria; order Rhodobacterales; family Rhodobacteraceae; genus CALKXV01. The sequence goes on from JAOXSD010000219.1 coordinate 6,767, forward strand.
GCTATCTGGATCATGCCGGCGTTGATCTCTTCACGGCGGGGGCTGGCCTGACAACAATTTCTCAATCTCTTGCCAAACGACTGGGCTTTGACAGGTTTCGCCCGGGCATAAGAAAGATCCGCCAGACAGGTTTTGCCATCGGGCTCGAAACCCTGCTCACCAAAACCCAGATCCTCGCGCTCTGGCTTGAGACCGTCGAGATGGGGCGCGGTCCCGAAGGCTGGATGACAGGCTTCTTCCTGGCAAGTGAGAGCATCTATGGCCGCGCACCTGCCGAGCTCACCGATCAGGAGTATCATCGCCTGTTGGCTGTGCTGATCGCCCCGGGCAGATTCCGGCTGCTTGAAGACGACGAGGAGCTGAACGATCGCGCGTCGCGGATTGCCAGGCTCGCATCCGGCGCATGCCGTCCGCAAAACCATGGGGATGTTTGGCTCGACGGCTGCGCGTAGATTTTGGCGCGACAGACAGCCGCCGGATGTTGCGATCTGTCCATTGGCGGCAAGGAGCCCAAAGTAACGGATGCTGCAACTCGTACGAATGGCCGCTCGGTCAATCCAATAGTCGAAACCGATACAACACCGAACTTGGCAGCCAAGTTGGGGGAGCCGCTTCGGCATCTAATTGACCGCCTAAGCGTTCAGCTAGACGTCGCGAGGCAGAATTGTCGCAATCTATATTTGCAATTAGGTTGGAGAGCTCAAGCTTCCACGTGGCATAGCTCTTAAATGCAATACCGGCCTCAGTGGCAAACCCTTTGCCCTCGTCCATTTCATTCCAGATTGTCCAAGTGATTTCGGGGGGCTCAGACGAACTTAGCTGCAGGGCACCGACATGTCCCAGCGGTCGTTCAGTTTCACGCTCCAGAAACACGAAACGCCCAAAACCGCGCAGCTCCCAGTGTCCAATCATCGAAGCCAACTTTTCAAAGGCCTGAACCTCGTTGAAAGGGCCTCCGACGTACTTGGATCGCTCGCTGAGGCAGTACCGCGTGTACCAAGGCAAGTCGGATCGACGGGGACGCCGGAACAAGAGCCTTTCAGTTTCCAATTGAGGGATTTGCATATCAGTAACCGTCCATTTCTGGCCCGTATTGGTGGTCTGACATGACAATGAAATGACAACCAAGGAGAATAGTCGTTTTTCCAATCGAGATGGAAGCTGACTTTGGCGCTGACGCATCGAAAGGCAGAAAAGTCCCCACACCCGACCTTCCCCGTCCATTAACCTGATCTTCACAAACCCGCCCGCGCGCCCCGTTAACCCCCCAAATCCACCGACGTTCCACCGACGTAATACCGACGCGATACCGACGTGCCGAAACCCGCATTTTCCCTGCCCTTAACCCTGATTCGCGCCGCTGCGACCGAAACCCCGATCTCACCCCCACCGAACGTTGCGTTCGACGCGGCCCCAAACGTCAATGAACTGTCACAAACCGGTTCTTTTCCTGTTACCCGCAGCCCCTATCCATGGGTCATTGAAATTCATTCGGATGACCTGCCATGGCTGCCACCCTGACGCTCTCGGACCTGTCCAAGCACTTCGGCGAAACCACTGCCGTCGACAAGGTATCGCTCACCATCGAGCCCGGTCAGTTCGTCGGCGTCATCGGGCGCTCGGGTGCCGGCAAGTCCACTTTGCTCCGTCTTCTCAACCGCTTGATCGACCCCTCCGAGGGGTCGATTTCGTTTCAGGGGGCCGAGATCACCAGCCTGAAGGGCAAGGCGCTCCGGGCCTGGCGGCGCGATTGCGCGATGATCTTTCAGCAATTCAACCTCGTGGACCGGCTCGACGTGCTGACCAATGTGCTGATCGGTCGGCTGGCCGAACACGGGTTCCTGTCGTCGATGGCAATGCGTTTCACCGACGCGGAACGCACCATGGCGATCGAAGCCCTCGACCGGCTGGATCTGGTGCCCCAGGCGCTGCAGCGCGCGGGCACGCTTTCGGGCGGCCAGCAACAGCGGGTTGCCATTGCCAAGGCCTTGGTTCAACAGCCGAAAATCATGCTAGCCGATGAACCCATCGCCTCGCTCGACCCGGCCAATGCGACGCTGGTCATGGATGGTCTGCGCGACATCAACCGCGAAGACGGGCTGACCGTGCTGGTCAATCTGCACACGCTCGATACCGCCCGCGCCTATTGCGACCGGATCATCGCAATGCGCCAGGGCCGGGTGATGTTCGACGGATCGGCCGCACAGCTGACCGACGACGTGGTCCGCGACATCTACGGCACCGACGGATTGCGAGATTTCAACGAAGCGGTGACCTCGACCCAGAGCCCGGTTGCCGTGCCTGCCTAACCACCTGTCAATCGCCTAACCAATGGGGGACTTATCCATGCGTTTTCTGACAGCTACCGCGCTTATCGCGCTCACTGCCACCGGGGCCATCGCCGCCGACTGGAAAGAAGACTACCAGGTGCTGAAATTCGGCATCCTGTCCGGCGAAAATGAAAAGGACCGTATCGCGCGCTACACGCCGTTCGAGGAGTATCTCGAACGGGAACTGGGCGTCGAGGTCGAGATCTTCACCGCCGGCAATTACGATGGCGTGATCCAGGCCATTGCCGCCGACCAGATCGAATTTGCCTTCTTCGGCTCCTCGTCCTACGCCGCCGCCTATACGGCCACCGAGGGCGGTGTCGAACCGCTTCTGTCGCGGCTGCAGAACGATGGTTCCACCGGTTATTATTCGATCATCGTCACCCGCTGCGACAGCGGTCTGAACGATCTGGCGTCGCTCGAAGGCAAGGTGCTGGCCTTTGCCGATCCCGACAGCACCTCGGGCTATGCGGTGCCCTATTTCAACCTCTCGAAGGAAGTCGACCCCAAGACCTACTTCTCGGCGATCCCCTTCTCGGGCGCCCATGAGGCTGGCGTGGTCGGCGTGGTCAACGGCACGTTTGATGCCGCCGCCACCTACATGACCAATGAAACCAACGGCATCATCCCCCTGATGGTCACCAAGGGCATGATCGACGACGGCGTCGCCTGCCCGATCTGGAAATCGCCCGAAATCACCTCGGGCCCCTTCACCGCCCGCGCCAACCTGCCCGAAGCCTTGAAGCAAGATATGAAACAGGCGGTCATGGACATCGTCGAAAAGGACAACGCCGCCTTCATCGAAATGACCGGCGGTGCGGACTCGACCCAGAAGGGCTGGATCGAGGTCGATCACGCCCGCTACGACTGGATCGTGAACATGCGCGACTGGCTGAAGAAAGAGCGTCGGGCCGGCTCGTGATCTTTCGCCGCTGAAGCGGCGACCCCCGGGGGGCACTGCCCCCCGGACCCCTGAAGTATTTGAACAGGCAGAAGGAATGCGGCGCGATGGTGACGCTCGCTGACCCCGTCTCGACCGCGCGCAGAGCACGGCTTTCGGGATTTGAGACCGAGTTTCAGGCACAGAGACAAAGCGCGCGGCGGCTCTGGGCGATCGGGACGGTGATTTTCCTGATCCTGTTCATGGCCTCGGCCTGGCTGGGGGATTTCTTCAAGGTGACCCAGCTGACAATGCCGGACGGATCGCGCGAATGGCGCTGGATCCTGCCCGCGGGCCTGCCCCGGCTGGGCGAGTTCGTCGAAAAGACCATCCCGGTCTTGCGCTGGGACAGCCTGAGTGCGGATTTCGCCGAATGGTTCTGGCGCTGGAAAGTCTGGCTGAACCTTCTGATCGAGACCATCCTGATCGCCTTTCTCGCCACCACCTTCGGCGTGATCGGCGGATTTCTCCTGTCCTTTCCGGCCTCGCGCAACCTTGCGCCCAATGCATGGGTGCTCTGGTTTTCGCGCCGTTATCTGGAGATCGCCCGCACGGTGCCGGAGCTGGTCTGGGCGCTGATCTTTGTCTTCTGTTTCTCGGTCGGCCCGCTCGCGGGCGTGCTGGCGATCGGGCTTCATGCCACCGGCGCCCTGGGCAAGCTCTATTCGGAAGTGAATGAAAACATCGACATGGCCCCGCTCGAAGGGGTCAAGGCGGCAGGCGGCAGTTGGTTCGATCAGATCCGCTATGGCGCCGTGCCGCAGGTGCTGCCGAACATCATCAGCTACACGCTGCTGCGCTTCGAGATCAACGTGCGCGCCTCGTCGATCATCGGCTATGTGGGCGCGGGCGGGCTGGGTCAGGAATTTCGCGAAGCGCTATCCCTGCAGGAATACACCGATCTCTCGGCGCTCTTTCTGATCATCTTCGTCACCGTGATCGTGATCGACTACGGCTCGGAAAAACTGCGCCACCGGATCATCGGATTGGAACCCACCCCATGATGCCCATCACCCCCGACCGCATTGCCGCCGCCCATACGCGCGTGCCCCGCGCCTTTCGCGACCCGCCCGCTATCCGCGCCCGCAAGATCGCGCTCTGGACGCTTTTCTTCGGGCTGATCGCCTGGTGTCTTTACGATTTCAACTTCTCGCCCGAACGGATCTGGAACGGGCTCGGCCGGTTGGGCCGGGTGCTGTCCTTCATGTTCCCGCCCCATATCTGGACCACCTGGGACGCCTGGTCAGAGATCCTGAATGGTCTGGGGGAAACCCTGTCGATGGCCTTTCTTGGCACGGTGCTGGGGGCGATCATCGCTTTTCCGCTGTCGTTCCTCGGGGCCAAGACGATCAACCGGATCTTCTGGCTGCGTCAGGGCACGCGGCGGGTCTATGACGTGATCCGCGCGTTTGAGACGCTGATCCTTGCGCTGATCTTCATCCGCGCCTTTGGCCTTGGCCCGCTGGCGGGCATTCTGGCCATTGCGGTGAGCGAGGTGGGGACGTTTTCCAAGCTCTTTTCCGAGGCGCT
>JAOXSD010000235.1 GCA_025800205.1 Silicimonas sp.
TCATAGGCGCGCAGGCCGGCGTCGAGGGCTTGTTTCGAAGGCGCAAAGGCGGGCGGGTCGCATATGACGACATCGAACTGCGCGCCCTCTTCGCCCAGTTGTGTCAGCACATCGAAAGCGTCGCCTTGGCGGGTCTGGAACCGGTCAGCACATCCGCTTGCTTCGGCCCCTTTGGCGGCAAGATCCAACGCGGCGGCAGAGCCATCGACAGACAGCGCCTGTGCCGCCCCACCCGCCAACATGGCAAGACCGAAGCCACCCACATGGCTGAACACGTCCAGCACCTGAGCACCGGGATGCACCAAACGCGCGGCAAAAGCATGGTTGGGACGTTGATCGTAGAACAGGCCGGTTTTCTGGCCGCCTGTCAGGTCGGCCATATAAGTCGCGCCGTTCATGGGCACAGGCAGAGGCGCGTCGGGCGCGGTTCCGCGCAGGGTTTGGTTGACGTCGTCCAACCCCTCTAGCCCGCGGGTCCGGCCCGAGGCGTTTTTCAGAACCGTCGTCACGCCGGTCACCTTGACCAGCGCGTCGGTCAGCACCTCCAGACGCGCTTCGGCCCAGGCGGCGTTGGGCTGGATCACGCAGGCATCGCCGAAGCGGTCGATGATCACACCGGGAAAGCCATCGGCCTCGGCGTGGATCAGGCGGTAATATGGCGCGTCGAACAGGCACTCGCGCATCTCAAGCGCGCGGCGCAGGCGGGTCTCGAACCAGTCCGCGTTCAGATCGGCCTCAATATCGCGATCCAACACGCGGCACATGATCTTCGACTCGGGGTTCACCGCGACCAGAGCGATCGGTGCGCGCTTTTCATCCTCAAGCACGGCCAGCGCCCCGGCGGGGATTTTGCGCGTGCGCCGGTCGGTGACGATGTCATTGGCATAGACCCACGGGAACCCATGGCGCAGCCCGCGCGCATTGGCTTTGGGTTTCAGGCGGATACGGGGACGGTCTGCGGCTTGGGTCATGACCGCCTCATAGTCGCGAACAGCCCGAAGGAAAACCCCCTGACGCGGGCGAGAGCGCCAGCCGCCGCGCCGTTTAGGCGCTTGGGCGGCCTGCAACCCTTCGGTCATCACTTGTGTCATGGGATGATCAGCCTCTTGCGCGGAATAGGCCGCGTGCAGCTCGGCCAGAGCCTGTTTCTGGTCCACGCCATCAGGCAGGCTGAGCGCCCAGTCCAGAAAGATGCTGCGGCATTCCGGCATGGCGATGCCGTCGATGTTATACGCCTCGCGGATCAGGCCCTTGGGGTCGTTTGGATCAATGCTGCGCGCCATCTTCATCCTCTTTAATTACACTGCCGATGATTGCGGCGGCGGTGGAGTAGCTGTCCTGCAATGCGGAGTGCAGCGCTTCGACCTGTTCGAACCCGGTGGCGCGGCACAGGAAGGCCGCACCGCCCTCGCCGATCTTGTCCGCTTCGATCACCTTACCCGAAAGCAGCCGCGCCGCGCATTGTACCGACCAGCATAAATCGTAGCTGTCCTTCAATGTTTGTGCCTGCGCGACATCCAGCAAACCGGCGGCGACCGCCCCGTCGAGACCAGACATGACATCCCGGTCTGAGATCCCGGCCATCAGCGCTCCGGTCTCGGCCATCAACTCGATATCCATCATCCGGCCCGGACCGTTCTTGGCATCCCAAACGCCCGCCGGGGCCTTGGCTGCTGCCAGACGTTTCCGCATTTCGGCCACGTCGCGCAGAACTTTGTCGGCTTCCCGAGGGCGCGACAACAGCTCGGTTCGGAAGGTCTCGATATCCTGAGCCAAGCCGCGATCTCCGGCAACGACATGCGCACGGGTCAGGGCGAGATGCTCCCACACCCAGGCCTCTTCCTGCTGGTAATGCGTGAAGCTGGCCCAACTGGTGGCCACCGGTCCCTGATTGCCAGAGGGGCGCAGGCGCATGTCGACCTCGTAAAGCCGCCCCTGAGACATCGGAGCCGACAGCGCTGTGATCAGCGCCTGCGTGAACCGGGCGTAGTAGGTGCGCGTGGCCAGCGGGCGGGGACCGTCAGACATGTCCTGATCGAGCGGATCGTAGATCACGATCATATCCAGATCGGATTGCGAGTTGATCCGCCCTGCCCCCAGCGACCCCATGCCCAGAATGGCCGCTCCGCGCCCCGGTGCCGGGCCGTGTTTGCGGGCGAAGGCGTCGGTCACATGAGGAAGGATCGCGGCGATCACGGCTTGCGCAAGCTCGGCATATTGCCGGCCCGCTTGCGCCCCGTCGATCAGGCCACGCAGGTGGTGAACACCGATGCGGAAATGCCATTCCTTGCACCAGCGCCGTGCCAGATCGAGTTGCGTTTCATAGTCGGTTTCCTGCGCCAAGGCATCGGCCAACTCGGCTTGCAACGCCTGCAAACCGGGCCAATCGCTGAAGAAACTGCCCCCGATCACCGCGTCAAACACCGATGCGTTGCGCGACAGGTGTGACGCCAGCGCATGAGAGGTGCCGACGATGTCGATCAACAGGTCGATCAAATGTGGGTTGGCCTCAAAGAGCGAGAACAACTGAACGCCCGCTGGCAGGCCCGCCAGAAACCCGTCAAGCGCCAGCAGCGCCTCATCGGGTTGCGCGGTTTTGGCAAGGCGCGAGAGGATTTCGGGCTTAAGACGGTCAAAGATACGCCGCCCGCGCTGGGACCTCAGCGCCGGATAGGTGGTCCAGCGGGCGAGGATGTTCTGGTCGAACGTCACCTCGGGTGCCGGCGTCGGCGCAGGCCCCGCGCCCGGCGCAAAGAAGCCTTCGGTCAGCTCATGCACCTCGGTCAGGCGACGGGTCAGATCCTTGGTCAGATCGCCGCTACTCAGCCCCATCAGACAGGCGACCCGTTCGATCCCATCGTCAGATTGAGGGACCTTATGGGTCTGGGCGTCGTGGATCATCTGAATGCGATGTTCGACCTCGCGATGCGCGCGGTAGTGATCGGTCAGCTTTTCCGCAACCTCC
>JAOXSD010000265.1 GCA_025800205.1 Silicimonas sp.
GCCTTTGCTGACCGATACCATGCTGCTGCTGAAGGATGAGGTGGTCGAGATCGCTCTGGTCGCGGACAATCCCGGTGACTGGGCCTTTCATTGCCATGTGATCGAGCATCAGAAAACCGGTCTGACCGGGTATATCCGGGTCGTCTAGGGATTGGATTGGCTGCGCCATTCCAATCGGCAGGGGGCCAGCCCCCTCGTCCGGATTTCATCCGGCCTCACCCCCGAGATATTTTTGGCCAGATGAAGAGTGGATCGGGTTTTGGAAAATGAATGGGGGGCTACTTCGGCAGCGAGTCCAGAAGCGCTTTTGCCGCCGCCTGCTCGGCCTGGCGCTTTGATCCGGCGGTGGCCTGTGCCTCGGTCCCGTCCTGCAGGCGGGCGGCGATGGTGAACACCGGGGCGTGGTCGGGGCCGCTGCGTTTGACCTCGATATAGCTGGGCGGTTTCTGGCCGCGGGCCTGTGCCCATTCCTGGAGCGAAGTCTTGGCGTCGCGAGCGTCGGATTCGACCGTGTGGATTCGATCCCCCCAGAGGGCGAGGATGACATCGCGAGCGGCTTCAAACCCGGCGTCGCGGTAGATGGCGGCGATCACGGCCTCCATCGCGTCACCCAGAAGCGCCTGTTTGCGGCGGCCACCGGACAGCATCTCGGACCGGCCGAGCTTGAGTACTGCGCCCAGATCAATCTGACGGGCGACATCC
>JAOXSD010000296.1 GCA_025800205.1 Silicimonas sp.
CGAACCCCGGCGCTTGAGCGCTTCGTTATAGGCTGGCCAGTTCTTGGTCCTGTAGGTTGGGGGTGTAGGTCTGCTCATGCATCCAGCTACCACGCTGGATTCACAAGATGAATCCCTCACGCGATTTGTGCAACAGAGCCGCGCCGCGGCAAACCTATTTGGTTTGAAGATCTGTCCAACTATCAAGCTAAATACGCACGCGACCGCATCAGCCGACGAATCCTCTTTGAGTATCTTGAGAGATTAGAGATTGACGCAGTCTCGGTGTTCGAGCGTCGCGAGTTGGACGAGGCGCTGATGTATTCTACGCGTTTTACAGGGAGGCACTGCCGAGAATTTCAAAGCGACAGACAGAGATTTTTGGAAGCTTTCAGTTGATCAAGCTTGTTTTTTCTTCGCTGGGTAATCAGTACGGTTACACCAGCTCTCATCAGGCCCTCAATATGCGACCAACCGTCCCGCAGACTTACTAGAGAAAGCCCAAATCAGTGGCCCTGACCTGAGACCCGACTTCCCTCCAGCTTTTGGGAGAGTCCGTCGGTTGTTTGTGGCCTTATGCGGCCTTGGTTTCCAGTCTTGATTTCAGTGCAAATTCCGTAGCCGCTCGGTCTGACCGCTCTGGGCCAGCAGAGTGGCTTGCTGTTACGCTGCCGAGGCAGCGTAACGCCATGGCATGAGTTCGTCCAGCCGGGTGACTTTGTGGTCGGCGATCTGGGCGAGCACCCATGTGAGCCAGCGCCCCTGGTCCGGCGCCGCTCCACCGGGGGCGGTCTATTACTTCTCACCGGACCGAAAGGGCGAACATCCGCGGCGGCATCTCGAGACCAGCGCCGGGATATTGCAGGCCGATGCCTATGTGGGGTTCAAGGCCCTCTACGATAAACGCGAAGATGGCAGCATCCAGTTCCGTGAAGCCGCCTGCTGGGCGCATTTCAGGCGCGATTTCCACGATATCTGGAATGCGACCAAATCCGAGATCGCCAGGGAGGCGCTCGACCGGATCGGGGAGCTCTATGACATCGAGCGCGAGATCAATGGCCAGGCGGCCGAAACCCGCCAGGCCGTCCGGCAGACACAGTCGAAACCAAAAGTCGCGGCGTTCCGGAACTGGGCCGAGGCGCAGCTCACCCGTATTCCGGGCAAAAGCGATCTGGCCAAGGCCTTCCGCTATGGCCTCAGCCGCTGGCCGTCCTTCACGCTGTTCCTCGATGATGGCCGCGTGGCCATCAACAATAACGCCGCCGAGCGCGGCATGCGCCCCATCGGCGTCGGGCGGCGCAACTGGCTGTTCGCCGGGTCCGACACCGGCGGCGAAACCCTGGCCCACGCCATGACCATCATCGAGACCGCCAAAATGAACGGCCTCGACCCGCAGGCCTATCTCACCGACATCCTGAACCGCATCCACGACCACAAAATCAGCCGGATCGACGAATTGCTCCCCTGGAACTGGCAACCAACTGCCGCGCAGAATTGCAAGGCGGCCTAAATCGGGCGGTTACGGAATATCCGTCACTTGGCTGTTTTGGCTCCCACCGACAGAGGCCACGATCCTACGGGACGAAACCGCCTCGCACTGCGCCTTCAGACCGATCGCCAAACCCGCTCAGAGCTTCTCGATCAGGGTCAGCACCGCATCACCCGCGGTGAGCGGGCCGTCAACGCGGTCAAAACGCAGATGGGCCAGCGCCTGCCCTTCGGCTTGGGAACAAAGCCTCCCAGCCACTTTTCCCGCGACATTGATCACCTCGGTACCGGGGGCGGCGGCGCCCTCGATGGCGACCCGGCACAGCCCCTTGCGAAGTTCGGTCTTGTGCTTCATCCGCGCGGTCACCTCCTGCCCCACATAGCAGCCCTTCTTGAAATCGACCCCGTGGAACCGCTCGAACCCGGCTTCCAGAATGAACGTGTCATTGGGGATCAACTCGGCACCGCTTTCGGGCACGCCCAAGGAAATGCGCAGCGCCTCCCAGCCCTGGATCGCGCCGCTCCGGCCATAGGCCCGCCAGCCGAGTGCGGGATCGCGCGGGTCGGCAAAGGCGCCCTCGGGCAGTGCGCCCAGCCCCTGGGCCACGTCCAGATCCACCGGCGAAAGGGTCACATCGGCGCGCAGCTTGTACATGGTCAGGCGCTGGATCAGACCGGCGGCAAAGGGTTCGGCCACATCGAGCAGAAAACCGCCCTCGAACGGCGACAGGAAGAAATCCGCCAGATACTTGCCCTGGGGGGTCAGAAGCCCGGTCCAGACCAGCCCGTTGCGGGCGCGGGCGACATCATTGGTCACCAGGTTCTGCAGAAAACTCTCCGCATCCGCACCGGTGATCGAAAAGAGCTTGCGCGTCATCCCTCTGGCCTCCTTTGCCCGTTCCGCTCTATATAGGCCGCATCCTGAAAGGATGCACGATGCCTGCCCAGATTTCCGTTGTCATTCCCACGCTTAACGCGGCAAGCGCACTGCCTGCGACCGCCGATGCGCTGCTCGAAGGGGTGACCGACGGGCTGATCGGCGAGCTGATCCTGTCCGACGGCGGCTCGGGCGACGAAATCACGGAGGTGGCCGAGGCGCTGGGGGCCGAACTGATCACCGGGGCGCCGGGGCGCGGCGGGCAGATCGCGCGCGGGGTGGCCGAGGCGCGGTTCGACTGGGTGCTGATCCTCCATGCGGACACCCATCTCTCCGAAGGCTGGGCCCGGGCTGCGCGCGCCCATATGCAGGACCATAAAGGCGACGCGGGCTGGTTCCGTCTGGCCTTCCGTGCCCGGGGCCTCGCCCCCCGGATCACAGCAGGGGGTGCCAATCTGCGTTCGAAACTCTTCGACCTGCCTTACGGGGATCAGGGGCTGCTGGTGGCGCGCACAACTCTCGCCCGTGCGGGCGGCGTGCCCGAACTTCCACTGATGGAGGACGTGGCTCTGGCCCGGCGCCTCAAGGGGCACCTGCGCCCGATCGAAGCGACGGCGCAAACCTCCGCGGCACGCTATCTGGCCGAGGGCTGGCTGCGCCGCATTGCGCGCAACCTGACCACACTGACCCGCTATGCTCTTGGCGCTAAACCGGAAAATCTGGCCGCGCGCTATTCGAAACGCTGAGCCGGGCTTTCACCCTTTCGCAAATACGCAGGATACTGCCCGCACCACCCAGCACCTCACTCCTCGCTGAATTGCAGTTCGTAAAGCCGCGCATAGGCGCCGCCACGGGCCAGCAATTCCTCGTGGCGGCCCTCATCGACCACGCGGCCCTGATCCATCACCACGATCTTGTCGGCATTGCGGATCGTCGACAGCCGGTGCGCGATCACCAGGGTTGTGCGGTCCTTCGACAGCCGGTCGAGGGCGGCCTGAACATGGGCTTCGGAGGCGGCATCGAGCGCCGATGTGGCCTCATCGAGAAGCAGGATCGGCGCATCGCGCAACAGCGCGCGGGCAATGGCCACCCGCTGGCGCTGACCGCCCGAAAGCTGGGCGCCGCGCGGACCGGCGGGCGTGTCGAGCCCGCCCCGGGCGCGGGCGACAAAATCGCTCAGATGGGCGGCCTCCAGCGCGTCTGCGATCCGCGCATCACTCACATCGGGCGTCGCCAGCACGATATTGGCGCGCAGGCTTTCGTCGAACATCGGTGCATCCTGGGTGACCACCGAATAAAGCGCCCGCAGATCCGCCAGATCAAGCGCGGAACTGTCGGTTCCACCGATCAGAACCGCCCCCTGATCTGCATCCAAAAGCCGCGTCAGAACATTGAAAACGGTGGATTTTCCCGCCCCCGAGGCGCCCACCAGCGCGGTGGTTTCCCCCGCCTTCGCGGTAAAGCTCACCCCGTTGAGCGCAGGCGTACCGGCAAAGCTCACCGCCACATCCTTGAGCACCACATCGGCGCCCACCCGGTCTTCCAGCACCAGCGGCTGCGCGGGCGACCGGATGGTCGGCGCAATGGTGAAGACCCCCCGGATCCGCTCCAGGCTGGCCCGCGCCGCCTGCCAGGCGGTTGAGATATTGGCCAGTTTGCGCAGCGGGTCGAAAAGCAGTACGATGGCGGTGAAAAAGGACATGAACTGCCCCACCGTCTTTTCGCCGTCGATGATCTCGAACCCGCCATAGATCACCACCCCGGCAAAGCCGATGGCGGCAACCACATCCATGATCGCAGGCACCCCGGCCTGCCCCACCCGGGCTTTCATTTCCTGGCCGAAATAGCCGTTCACCGCCGCGCTGAACCGGTTTTCCTCGTGGGTTTCCGAGGTGTTCAGCTTGATCGTGTCGACCCCGTGAAAGATCTCGTCCAGCCGGGTCGACAGCGTCGCCGCCGCCTCCCGCGCCGCCATGGATTTCTTGCGCACATAGCGCTGCATGCCGATCATCGGCAGGAACAGAACGGGCAGGCCCGCCATCGCCAGCAGGGTCCAGCGCCAATCGACCGAGATTGCCACGCCGAGAAGCACGATGACCGACACCACCTCGCGCCAGGCGGTGCCCAGCACCTGCATCCAGATCTGGTTGGCCAGGGTCGTGTCGCCGCGCACCCGTTCGATCAGCGTGCCAGGCGGATTGGCGTGGAAATAGGCGCTGTCGAGGGTCAGGAGATGGCGCAGCATGTCGCGCTGCATCTGGGTGATCACCGAAAGACCCGCGCCGAACATCAGGATGCGATGGCCGAAATCGGTGCCCGCACGGATCACGAAGATCGCCGCAATGGCACCCGCCACCCAATAGACCGCCCCGCGATTGCCCTCGATGAAGACCGTGTCGAACATCGGCTGCACGATGTAGGAGAGCGCCCCCAGCATCGAACCTTCGACCGCCATCAGGATCAGGCCAAGGCCGATCTTCTTCCAGTGCTGCTTGAGATAATCGCGCCAAACCCAGCGGATCAGCACTCCGCTGGGCACCGGCTCGGCCTTGGATGTGTTCGGGGGACTTTCGCTCACGTCTGTGCTTTCCGCGTCGCTTTCGCCCTAGCTAACCTTCCCGGGCCTGCGGCACAAGTCATCCAGATTGACGCCGCCCCGCCTCCGGCCTAATTCCACCCCGTTGCAAAGGAGCGCCCATGTCTGTGTCCACCGGTCTGTCCTATCTTGCCATCCCCGGCCCTTCCGTGGTGCCCGACCGCGTGCTGCGCGCCATGCACCGCGCCTCGCCCAATATCTATGAGGGCGAGTTGGTCGAGATGGTGCCGGGGCTGATCGAGGGGCTGAAACGGGTGGCCGGCACGCAGCATCACGGGGCGATCTACATCACCAACGGTCACGGCACCTGGGAGGCGTCGCTGATCAACACGCTTGCCCCCGGCGACAAGGTGCTGGTGCCCGCGACCGGGTCTTTTGCCCATGGCTGGGCCGGGATTGCCCGCAGCCTCGGGATCGAGGTGGAGATCCTGGAATTCGGCAAGCGCGCACCGGTCGATCCCGCGGCCTTGCAGGCGCGTCTGGCCGCCGACAGCGCCCATGACATCAAGGCGGTGCTGGCGGTCCACACCGACACCTCGACCGGGATCCGCAGTGACATTCCCGCGATCCGGGGCGCGATGGATGCCGCCGGGCATCCCGCCCTTCTGATGGCTGATTGCATGGCCTCGCTGGGCTGTGACCGGTTTGAAATGGATGCCTGGGGCGTCGATGTCACCATTGCGGGCTCCCAGAAGGGGCTGATGATGACGCCGGGCCTGGGCTTTGTCTTTTTCAACGACAAGGCCGATGGGGCGCGCGACCGGCTGGAGCGGGTGACGAACTACTGGGACTGGCGCCCGCGCACCAACCCCGACGTGTTCTATCACTATTTTTCCGGCACCGCGCCGACCCAGCACCTTTATGGTCTGGCCGAGGCGCTGGCGATGATCGAGGCGGAAACGCTGGAAGGCGTCTGGGCGCGCCACGGCGCGCTGGCGCAGGCGATCTGGGCCGCCTTCGATCACTGGGGCAGCGCGGGACCGCTCGAGATCAACGCGCCCCGGGGCCACCGCTCCCATTCGGTGACCGCGCTCAATGCAGGCTCCGACAAGGCGACCGCCTTGCGCAAATGGTGCGAAGCCAAGGCCGGGCTGACCCTGGGGATCGGCCTCGGCATGGCCGAGGCGGGCACGCCCGAGTGGCACCACCATTTCCGCCTCGGCCATATGGGCCATGTGAACGGCCACATGATCCTCGGCGCGCTGGCCACGATCGAGGCCGGGCTGAAGGCGGTGGATCTGCCCCATGCGCCCGGCGGTGTGGTCAAGGCGGCCGAACATCTGGCGGATGCGCTCTGAGCCCAAGCGCTCTTGCCCCTGATGAACGGCTCGGGTACCAGTTCCCGGACATTCAACAAGGCGGGCGATCATGGCGAAAAGCAAGGGCAAGAACGTAGTTACCCTGTCCATCATGGGGCTTCTCGTGCTGGGGCTTGCAGGCTTTGGCGTGACCGAATTCGGCAGCGCCAATTCCTCGGTCGCCACGGTCGGCAAGACCGAGGTCAGCACCGGCGATTACGGCCGCGCGATCCAGGCGCAGCTGCGCCGCTTCCAGCAGCAGACCGGTCAGGCGCTGACCTTCCAGCAGGCCCGCGCCTTTGGCGTCGACCAGATGGCGCTGGGGCAGTTGATCACCTCCGCCGCGCTGGAAAACGAAGCCGCCGAAATGGGGCTGTCGGTGGGCGACAAGACCGTCGGCGAGCGGATCCAGAACATGCCGGATTTCGCCGGCGGCTCGGGCACGTTCGACCGCGCGCTTTATGAAAGCACCCTGCGCCAGAACGGGCTGAACGCGGGCGAATTCGAGGCCCGCATCCGTTCGGACGTGGCCGAGGCCCTGTTGCAAAGCGCCATCGGCGCCGGGATCGAAACCCCCGCCACCTTTGTCGACACGCTCTACAGCTTTGCCCGCGAAACCCGCGACAGCTCCTGGCTGCGGCTGGGGGCCGGCGATCTGGAAACCCCGCTGGCCGCGCCGACCGAAGCCGATCTGGTCGCCCACCACACCGAAAACAGCGACAATTTCATGCGGCCCGAAACAAAGACGATCCGCTATGCGCTGCTGGCCCCGGACATGCTGGTCGATGACATCGAGGTGGACGAGGCCCAGCTGCGCACGCTCTATGACAGCCGGATTGCCGAGTTCGTCCTGCCCGAACGGCGGCTGGTGGAACGTCTGGCCTACACCTCCGAAGAGCAGGCCCAGGCGGACCGCGCCCGGCTTGACACCGGCAAGGTCAGCTTTGACGACCTGGTGGCCGAACGCGGCCTTGAACTCTCGGATGTCGATCAGGGCGACGTGACCCGCGAGGATCTGGGCGAGGCCGGCGAAGTCGTCTTCGCCCTCGAAGGCCCCGGCGTGGCAGGCCCCCTGCCCTCCGATGTCGGCCCCGCCTTGTTCCGGATGAACGCGATCCTCGCCGCCCAGGAAACCCCGTTCGAGGACGCTCGCGACGGGCTCCGGCTGGAGGCCGCCTCCGACCGCGCCCGCCGGATGATCCTCGACAGCCGCACCACGGTGGATGACCTCTTGGCAGGCGGCGCCGACATGGCGCTTCTGGCCGAACGGGCGGGCATGGAAGAAGGCACAATCGACTACAACGTCACCGTCTTCGAAGGCATCGCCGCCTATGCCGGTTTCCGCAACGCCGCCGCCAATGCCCAGCCGGGCGATTTTGCCGAGGTGGTGGAACTCGAAGATGGCGGTCTGGCCGTGCTGATCGTCGACACGGTCGAAGCCCCGGTGCTGCGCCCGCTGGACGAGGTCCGCGATGCGGTGACCGAAGCCTGGACCCGCGCCGCCACCGAAGCCGCCCTCACCGCCCAGGCCGAAACGCTGATCGCAGACCTCGAAGGCGGCCAGAGTTTCGAAGACCTCGGCCTTGCGCCGGAGCAGTCGAACGACCTCGCGCGCACCGGTTTCCTGGAAGGCACACCGCCCGACTTCCTGCCCCGGCTCTTTGAGATGAAGGAAGGCGAACTGGCCACGGTGACCGCCGATGGCGATCTGTGGCTCTTCCGGCTGGACGCGGTGAATGCGCCGCCGCTTGACACCGAGGAAAGCCGCGCCGAGCGCGACCAATTCGCAGCCCAGAGCGCGGGTGATTTCGCCACCGCCGTGCTCAATGCCTTTTCCCAGGCCATCGTCAACGAGGCGGGCGTGGAACTGAACCAGGCGGCGATCAACGCCGTCCACACCCAGCTGCCCTGACATGGCGCTGGAACCGACATTCGAGGCCTTCGAGGCCGGCTTCGCCCGCGGCGAAAACCAGATCGTCTACACCCGGCTGGCTGCCGATCTCGACACGCCCGTGTCGCTGATGCTGCGGCTGACCGGGGCCCGGTCTGATGCTTTCATGCTGGAAAGTGTCACCGGCGGCGAGGTGCGCGGGCGCTATTCGATCATCGGCATGAAACCCGATCTGATCTGGGAATGCCGGGGCGAGACCGCGCGGATCAACCGCGAAGCGCGCTTTGACCGCGATGCCTTTGCCGAAGAGAGCACCGATCCGCTGACCTCGCTGCGCGCTCTGATCGCCGAAAGCCGGATCGACTTGCCCGAAGACCTGCCGGCCGCCTGCGCGGGTCTCTTTGGCTATCTCGGCTACGACATGATCCGGCTGGTGGAACACCTGCCCAACGTCAATCCCGACCCGATCGGCCTGCCCGACGCGGTGCTTTTGCGCCCCTCCGTCGTCGCCGTGCTCGACGGGGTGAAGGGCGAGGTGATCGTCGTCTCCCCCGCCTGGGCCGGCTCCGGCCTCACGCCGCGCGCCGCCTATGCCCAGGCCGCCGAACGCGTCATGGATGCGGTCCGCGATCTCGACCGCCCCCTGCCCGCCGCCGACCGCGATTTCGGAACCGAAGCCGAAGTGCCGGCCCCGGTGTCAAACTTTGCCAAGGACGCGTATTTCGCCGCCGTCGAAAAAGCGCGCGAATACATCGCCGCAGGCGACATCTTCCAGGTGGTGCCGTCCCAGCGCTGGACCCAGGAGTTCAAACTCCCGCCCTTCTCGCTCTACCGCGCCCTGCGCCGCACCAACCCCTCGCCCTTCATGTTCCACTTCGATTTCGGCGGCTTCCAGGTGATCGGCGCCAGCCCCGAAATCCTCGTCCGCGCCTTTGACGGCGAGGTCACGATCCGCCCCATCGCGGGCACCCGTCCGCGCGGGGCGACGCCCGAGGAAGACCGCGCACTCGAGGCGGATCTGCTCGCAGATGAAAAGGAACTGGCGGAACATCTGATGCTTCTGGATCTGGGCCGCAACGACGTGGGCCGGGTCGCCAAGATCGGCACCGTGCGGCCCACGGAAGAATTCATCATCGAACGCTACTCCCACGTCATGCACATTGTCTCGAACGTGGTAGGCGAACTCTCCGACGACCATGACGCGCTCTCGGCCCTGCTCGCAGGCCTGCCCGCAGGCACCGTCTCGGGCGCACCCAAGGTCCGCGCAATGGAGATCATCGACGAGTTGGAACCCGAAAAGCGTGGCGTCTATGGCGGCGGGCTCGGCTATTTCTCCGCGGGTGGCGACATGGACATGTGCATCGCGCTCAGAACGGCTGTGGTGAAGGACGAAAACCTCTACATCCAGGCCGGCGGCGGCGTGGTCTGGGACAGCGATCCCGAAGCCGAATGGCAGGAGACGGTGAACAAGTCGAACGCGCTGAGGAAAGCGGCGGAAGAAGCCGGGCGGTTCGAACGCAAGGGGAACTGAGGCGCAGAAGATGCGTATCTTCTGCCGTGATTTCTATGCAGAAATCACCGCTGCACCTTCCAGGGTGTGTCGAACCAATGTTCCTCGAGATTGTCTCCCGGCCCGATCCGGTCCACCACCGCAAAAAGCCCCGGTGCCGCAAGCGGTGTCAGCACCCCGTGCCAGGTGCCCGCATGGTAATTCACCCCCTGCCCCGGCGCGGTCTCGAAGGCCAGCGGCCTGCCCGGCACACCGCCCTCATCGGGGGCGACGATCACCAGAAAGCTGTCCTGGCTCATGGGCAGAAAGGCCTGCGATCCCATCGGGTGCCGCTCCACCATCTCCAACCGCAGCGGCAAGCCACGCGGCTCCGCATCAAACAGGCTGATCCCCGCGCGCCCGTCGCCGAAGGACAGCACCGCCCGGTCGTGATAACGCCCGCAAAGCCCCTGGTTGATCCTCTTGTCGGGCGCGCCGCCCGTGTCGATCACGTCACCAAAAGGCGCGAAAGCCTCGGCCGTCAGGGGCCGGATCACGATCTCGCGGCTCACCCCAACAGCTCCTGCAGGCGCAATTCGGCGATCCGCTCGACCTGAGCGCAGGCGGTGGCGAATTCCGTGGCGCGATCATTTTGCACCCGCGCACGAAACGCCGCCAGAATGCTCTCTTTCGTGTTGTCGCGCACGGCGATGATGAAAGGGAACCCGAATTTTTCGGTGTATTCGGTGTTGAGCGCGGTGAATTCCGCCCGTTCATCATCGTAAAGCGCATCCAGCCCGGCAGAGGCCTGTTCCGAGGTTGACGACGCGGTCAGACGTTTTGCCTCCGCCAGCTTGCCCGCGAGATCCGGATGGGCCTGCAACACACCGAGCCGCTCCGCCTCCGAGGCCGACCGGAAGACGCGCGCCAGCGCCGAATGGACCCCCGCCACGCCGTCATGGGTCGGACCCAGCTCCAGCCCCCAGGCCCGTTCGGCGATCCAGGGCGAATGCTCGAACACCCAGCCGAACGTCTCCACGAACCGCGCCTGATCCATCTCCGAAGGCCGTTCCGGCGCCCGGGGCGGATGAACCTTGGCCCAATGGGCGGCGATCTCTGCGCGGGTGGCAAACCACACACCCTCATGGGCGGCCATGTGATCAAGCGCGCGTTTGAGCGCCAGGGCGCGCCCGGGCCGGCCCACCAGACGACAATGGAGCCCGATCGACAGCATCCGCCCGCCCTCGGCATAAAGCATGTCGAAACTGTCCTTCAGATAGCGCTCGAATTCATCCGGGGCGCCAAAACCGGCGGCCACCGCGAACCGCATGTCATTGGCATCAAGCGTATAGGGCACGATCAGCTGATCCTGCTCACCAAAGCGCATCCAATAGGGCAGATCATCGGCGTAAGTGTCTGCCACATAAGCGAAACCGCCCTCTTCGGCGGCCAGCCGCACGGTGTTCTCGGAACAGCGCCCGGTGTACCAGCCGCGCGGCCGTGCGCCGACCACCTCCGTATGAAGCCGGATCGCCTCGGCCATGTCGGCGCGCTCGGCCTCCTCGGGCGCGTCCTTGTATTCGATCCACTTCAGCCCGTGCGACGCGATCTCCCAACCGGCCGATTTCATCGCCGCCACCTGTTCGGGCGCCCGCGCCAGAGCCGTCGCCACACCGTAAACCGTGACGGGCGTGTCCTTCAGCATCCGGTGCAGCCGCCAGAACCCGGCCCGCGCGCCATATTCATAGATCGATTCCATGTTCCAGTGCCGCTGGCCGGGCCATTGGGCGGCGCCGACGATTTCGGACAGAAACGCCTCCGATGCCGCGTCCCCATGGAGAATGTTGTTCTCGCCGCCCTCTTCGTAATTGACCACGATCTGCACCGCGATCCGCGCCCCTCCCGGCCAGTGCGGCGCGGGCACATCTGCCCCGTAGCCGGTCATGTCGCGGGGATAGCGGGGCGGGGTCTGGGTCATCGGAAGGGGCCTTATCCTGAGAAATGCGCGCCTCACCATAGGCTGACGGGCGGCCCGAAGAAAATCCCAACCTTTGCGCAAATCCATGTCGCCATGGCATTTTTTTTCAGTGACCGAGGCAATTTGTCCGTTGTTTCGGCAATTTGCGGCCCCTAGGCTGTATTAGCGTAATTAACGTGAGTGAGACAAACTATTATGAAAACTTTTGCGAATAACATTCGATACGGGCAGACTTCCTTACTTGTGGCACTTGCCTTCGCGGGCCTGACCGCCTGCAGCAGCGGTGACGACCTCGGGCCGAAGGTGGCGTCCGACTTTTCCATTGTGGCCGGCTCGGACGTCTTGACCACCCTGGATCCCGGCGTCAATCAAAGCACATCGAACAGCGTTTCAGAGCCAGGCGTCGGCCTGGTGGCCTATGCGGCAGGGCTCGAGAGTCTTGCGCCACGGGCGGCAGCCTATGCCGGCATCGAAAGCGGGTCGACCGTGGGCGCGACGCAGACCAGCGGCACCGGCACCTATACCGGCTTTTACGGCGTGGCCATCGCAGACGACGTGGATCGGGGCAGCACGTTCATCACCGCTCAGACCGGTCAAAGCGCCGGCAACGTGACCCTGAACGCCAATTTCGGCGATGGCACGCTGACCGGAACCGGATCAAGCATCGCGGGTGGGTTCACCACCGATATCACCGTCGACGGGGCGATCAGCGGCAGCGATGTCAGCGGAACGGTTCTGGTCAATCACCAACCGGCGACCCCGACCCCGGGCCTGTCTGCGGGCAGTGTAACCGCCACGCTCGACGGGCTGATCGGGGCGGATGGCGCCCTTGGCGCCTTCCATGGCACCGACAGCGACACGGCTCTGGCCGGCGGTTTCGCCGCAAGCGCCCCCTGAACAGACAGCGCCCCGGCCACCGAGGCAGGCTTCGGCTCAAACCAAAACATCACGGCGCCCCTTCGGGGCGTCGTTTTCGTTGAACTGCATTGATTTACAAAATGGATTCATATGTAAAGTTTACAAGTGAATCCACATTGTCAAAATCACTCGTCCAAAATTAACATATGAGAAAGTTCCCACCGGCTATCGACGGACCACAAGATCAACCTCGATAGGACAGAATTTCTGTGTTTTTCAAATGGCTTACCCTGCTTTCTGGCCTAAGGCAGCCGAGCGTTTCGACCCCGACGGCCTTTTGTTTATCGCGGAATGATCTCCACCTGACCTCCCGCAACCGAAAAGGATCAAACCGATGATTTTCAAGCTGACAAAACCAATTATGACCGGGCTGCTTTGCACCGGTCTGGCTGCCTGTGCCTCCAGCCCCGCATTGGACGCCCGCGGCGATAACGGGGAAGAATCCCCGAGCGGCGGCGGGAGCGGACCCACCAGCCTGACCGCACTTCAGATGGGCCCCCTGAGGGTCGGGGGCGCAGCTGCCGACATGCGAACCACGGGTCTTGAAAGCGGCGAAAACTACGATGGGACCACGCTCCGGGCAGAATATGCGGTCGGTTTCAATACGGATGGCACTCAGGCCGTAGCCTATGCGGGGCTCGACCCCTCAAGCGATGTCGGCATCACGCCATTGAGCGGCACCGCCGGGTATTCCGGCGAATTTGAACTTGCGATCATGGACAACGTAGTGATCGATCAGGCGTCGCAAACCGGCGACAGCGCGACGGCGAACGGCAGCATTGATTTCCTGGTCGATTTCGACACCGGCACTTTTTCCGGAAGCGGCGGATCGATGGCAAGCGGTTCAACGATCGAAACAGAGATCAATCTGGAAGGCTCTGTCGATGGAAACCTTTCCCAGGGAACGGTCGACATCACCTATGAAATCACGCCCGGGTCTCCCGAAAACCTCGGTGGAGCTTTTGAAGCGGTGATTGGCACCGATGCCCTTGTCGGTATGTTCATCGGCGGAGATAGCAACACGGTCGCGGCGGGTGTCTTCGATGCCGAGCCCCCATCAGGCGGCTCGGGCGATTGTGTCACCTGTGGTGGCGGCGGTTGAACCGAAAACGCCGCCTGCCTCCGACCCCGGCGGCAGACGGCAGGCGGCACATCCACTCACACGGCGACCGAAACCGGCAAGCGCGGCCTGTGGGACACATCCCGACACGCCATCGAATGCCCTGCTCCACCGGCGGGGTCGTATTCATCAATTCGCAACGAAAAGCGGTTTAGTACCAACGGCTTAGAAGACCCAGAAGGAACAGTGTCACAATGCCGTCCAAACCTCATTTTCCGAACCTCATTGCCCTTACCCTGCTCTGCGGTGGCCTGGCGGCCTGTTCATCGAGCACAGCGCCCGGCGGCGGCGCGGGCAGTCCCACCGCGACCTCGTCCTTTACCACCCTTTCAGGGGGCTCGGCTGCTGCGGGCATGGCGCCCGCCAGCGTGACCGAAGACAACGTCTCGTTGCTTGGAAACACTGTGGCCTTTGCAGTGGGAGAGCACGCCACCACGGGGGACTACGTCGCCGCATCCGGTATCGAGCTTCTGAATGTCGGCACCCCCCTGACCTCCGGCGCAGCCACCTACGCGGCCGACTTCGGCATCGCCCTGCTTGAAGGGGTCGACGGTTCCAGCCCCCAGGCCATCCAAGGCTCCGGTACTATCGGACTATCTGCAGATTTCGACGCGGGGACACTGACCGGTACGTATATCGGGCCTGACAGCAACCTGAGCGTCAACGGAACTCTCTCCGGCGGCACCATCGATGGATCCGTAGATTATGCATATGAGGATTCCCTTGCGAACCCACAGACGATCACCGGAACGCTGGACGGCTCGATCGGCTTTAATGGTGTGGTTGGCGCCTTCCACGGACATGATGCCGACACGGTCATGGCCGGCGGTTTCGTGGGCAGCCGCCTTCCCTAGTCAAACACCTGTTCCCACCCTCTTGCAACGGCCTAGAAAGGGCCTCAGAACGAACTGATGATCAGAACGATTTTTCTTTGTCTGTCGCTCCTTACCGGAGCGGCAGCCCCCTTTACCGCCAATGCCCAGACCGCCCCCAATCCCTTTCTCCAGGACTTTGAACAGGCCCGCGCCGAACGCGCCCGGGGCCAGTTCGATCAAGCCATCACCCGGTTGCGCGCGCTTCTGCGGGCCTTTCCCGGCGATGTGATCCTGCGCGAGGAACTGGGGCTGACGCTGCTGATGGCCAAGGATTATGGCGCGGCGCAATATCATTTCGAGGAACTCGACCGGATTTCGACCGATCCGAAACGCCGGGCGCTCTACAAATCCATTCTGGCCCGCATCGCCCGCGAACGGCCCTCGGGGATCAACTTCAGCTTCCAGATCGCGCCCTCGACCAATATCAATTCGGGATCGAGCGAGGAGCGCTTCGACACCTCGCTGGGCACGCTGACCATTGACGAGACGTCGCAATCCCAAAGCGGCACCCGGCTGCACATGGGGCTGAACGGGTTTTTCCGCAAACCGCTGGAGAGCGGCGATCAACTGCGGCTGGATTGGGCGCTCAGCCAGACCGGTTATTCGGGGGATCTGCTGGCCGACAAGTTCTATTCCGGCGTGACGCTCAGCTACCGGAGGGAGCGCGAAGGTGTCGCGCAGACCTATTCCCTGGGGCGGAATTTTCTCAACAGCGACGAAGACGTGGCGCGCACCCGGATTGGGATCGACAGCACGCGGCGGCTGGGAAAGACGCATTTTCTGGCCTTTGGCGCCTCGGTCACCGATCGGGACAATCTGGATGATCCGGCGGATTCGGGCACCGATGCCGACGGGTATCTGCGCCATATCTGGGCACTGGATCGGGCGCAGAATGTCTTTGCCGGTTTGCGCTTCGAACGCAGCAAGCCCGACCGCGCCCATCAGAGCTTCACCGGCGGGTTTCTGCAATTCGGCGGCCAGAAGGTCTTCGAGGCCGGCACGGTGATTTCCGGCAGCCTTTCGCTTGGGGCACGGGATTTCGACGGGGTATTTCCGGGGCAGAGTTTCGCGCGCCAGGACCAGGTGCAGGAGATCCGCTTCAACGCCCATGACAGCCGGTTCAGCTGGCGCGGCTTCACCCCCCAGCTCAACTGCACCCTGCGCTGGGTGCAATCCAACCTCGCGCTCTATCAAAGCGATGCCCAGGAATGCGGCGTGACCCTGACCCGGCGCTTTTGATCTTGACCCCGGAGGCCCGCCATGGGCTTTTCGAACGAAAGACCCAGCCGCGAGAGGATGCCATGCCCGGATTTCTGACCACCCATGTTCTGGACACGGCCCGCGGCTGTCCTGCCGAAGGCATCACCATCCTGCTTTACCGGGTTTCGGGCAACAGCCACACGAAAATCGCCGAGACGGTGACCAATGCCGATGGCCGCACCGATGCGCCCATTCTGCCGGAAGGCAAATTCAAAACAGGGACTTACGAGCTGATCTTCCAGGTGGATGATTACCTCAAGCGCACCGGTCAGGCCGGGCCGCAGCCGATGTTCCTTGACCAGGTGCCGATCCGTTTCGGGATGAGCGAGGACGACCATTACCACGTGCCGCTGCTGCTTTCGCCCTACGGCTATTCCACCTATCGCGGCAGCTGACCTGCGACCTGCCCGTCTGGGAAAGGCGTTCGGGAAATCTCGCTCAAACCCTTGCAGTCAGATGCAGCCTTTCTCGCCTCTCCCGCGTGGGATCCGGGGGCATGGTGCCGTGAGGGTCCGGAATGGGCCCATAACAGGTCGATGTCTGGATTTTTGATGTGGTTTCAACAGGTAACGGGTGTGTTTCGCAGCGAAACAGATTCGGTTAAGCTGTTGATTATATTATTAATCTTATCCGGCACCTGCGACACTCGCTGTTTGGAAGTGAGAAGGAGTTCAAAGGGTTGAGCGGCGAACGCCGAGTTAACGTGCTCCCGCCGCGATGGCCCATGTGCAGGTGTCGGGTTTGAGCCCAATCAGCAACTGACAGCGCGGAATACAGGCCGAAGGCCGCCGCGCGGCTCAGCGCACCGGTTCCGGTGCTCCAACATGCGTATTTTGCGAAAGGGTGAGAGCCAAAGGCGGCGGGGAAGCAAAGCTCACTAAACCGACCTTGGTGCAAACCGCCGCGAATGGCAGGAGTGAGCCCAAAGCGTTAGATGCTGCGCGGCTCACAAGTGTCTGCTAAACACTCGCGAGACCATATCGATGCTAACGTGTGCAATGCAGTTTTCCAAAGTCTCTAGAGCACAAGGTGACCTAACGGTAGAGCTGTTAGAGTATGTGATGCTACGAGTATCGCGATACTTTCTTGATGACGACTACGAGATATTAGCCGAATCTCAGCCTGTTGTTGATGCTAACTTTCCACTGAGCGATTTCGACCC
>JAOXSD010000299.1 GCA_025800205.1 Silicimonas sp.
GACGGGGCTGCGGTCGCGGCGATAGGCCACGATCATGTCGCCCAGACGCTTTTCAAGATCCGCCAGATCCTTGGCCAGGCACAGGATCGCCATGACTTCCGACGCCACGGTGATGTCAAAGCCGGTTTCGCGCGGGAAGCCGTTGGACACGCCGCCCAGGCTGGCGGTGATCTGACGCAGGGCGCGGTCGTTCATATCGACCACACGGCGCCAGGTGACGCGGCGGGTGTCGATTTCCAGGCTGTTGCCCCAGTAGATGTGGTTGTCGATCATCGCCGACAGCAGGCTGTGGGCCGAGGTGATCGCGTGGAAGTCGCCGGTGAAGTGAAGGTTCATTTCCTCCATCGGGACAACCTGCGCATAGCCGCCACCGGCCGCGCCACCCTTCATGCCGAAGTTCGGGCCAAGCGACGCTTCGCGGATACAGATCATCGCGTTCTTGCCGATGTGGTTCAGGCCATCGCCCAGACCCACGGTGGTGGTGGTCTTGCCTTCGCCCGCCGGGGTGGGGTTGATCGCGGTCACCAGGATCAGCTTGCCGTTTTCACGACCTTCCAGGCCTTTGATGAACTCGGCGGAAACTTTGGCTTTGTCATGGCCGAAGGGCAGCAGAT
>JAOXSD010000011.1 GCA_025800205.1 Silicimonas sp.
AACTACCGCCCGCAGTTCTACTTCCGGACCACGGACGTGACCGGCACCGTTCAGCTGCCCTCGGGCACCGAGATGGTGATGCCGGGCGACAACCTGAAGTTCGAAGCCGAACTGATCTACCCGATCGCCATGGAAGAAGGCCTGCGCTTCGCCATCCGCGAAGGCGGCCGGACCGTCGGTTCGGGCGTTGTGTCCAAAATCATCGAGTAATCGACGACACAGTCGAAAGATCTGGGGCGCCTTCGGGCGCCCCTTTTCGTTGCGCCCTTGTCCTTGGCGCAAGGGCGGCGCAGAACCGTGCCATGACCCGTCCTTTTCCTGATCCCGCCACCCGCAATCCGGTGATCCTGCCCGATGGAACCGCCCATGCGGGCACCGTCTTTCTCAAGGCCGCCATCGACCATCCCCGGATGGAGATCGGCGATTACAGCTATGCCAGCGCCCATCATCCGCCCGAAGACTGGGCGGCGTGCCTTGCCCCCTATCTCTATCCCCATTCGCCTGAGCGCCTGAGGATCGGCCGGTTCTGCCAGATCGCCGATGGGGTGCGTTTCATCACCGCCTCGGCCAATCACCGGCGCGACGGGTTTTCGACCTTTCCGTTTGCGATCTTTGATGGCGGGTTTCACGAAGGCCGCCCGTCAATGCCCGGGCCCGGCCCCGACACGGTGATCGGACATGATGTCTGGCTGGGCTCCGGCGCCACGGTTTTGCCGGGCGCCCGGATCGGTGATGGCGTCATCATCGGCGCAGGCGCCGTCGTCGGCGGCACGATCCCGCCCTATGCCATCGTGACGGGCAATCCAGGTGCCGTGAAGCGCTTCCGCTTCGATGCTGAAATCATCGAAAGCCTCTGTGCCATCGCCTGGTGGGATTGGCCGGTGGAGGCGATCCTTGCCCATGAGGCGGCCATTTGTGGGGGAGATGTGGCGGCGCTGCATCGCGCCGCAGCAGAGGTGCGGGGCCACCCCTGAGGACGGCCCCGCCTCCTTGGCAGGACTACTTGGCCAAGGCCCGCAGAAAGGCGCGTTTCTCCGCCTCACTGCTGTCGCCTGCAATGAAGATTTGTGCCTGCCGGGCTTCTTCATCGGTCAGTTTCGCCACCACGCGGGCGGTCGAATAGGGTTCCAGATCACTGGTGTATTGGGTGGTCAAGGCCATGGCCGGGGAGGTCATCACGGCCAGGGCCAGGAGGGGAAGCAGAGCTTTCATGTCGATCTCCTGATAAGTCTTGCCGAAAGAAAAGCGGCAGGCCCCCGAGGAGAGCCTGCCGCCGTTGGGGTTTGGGTGGGTTTAGTTGACGAGGCCGCGCAGGGTGGCGCGCTTTTCGCCTTCGCTGTCGCTCGAGTGGATGATGTTGAGCGCGGTTGCGACCTGGGCATCGGTCAGGGTCGCGGCTTTTTCGGCACCGACGTAGCGTTCGATTTCGCCGTTGGCGACAGTCATGGCCGAAGCGGCGGAGACGGAAGCGACGAGGGCGGTGATAGCGATGATGGTTTTCATGGTCGTAGTCCTTTGTTCAATCTGGTTTGGGCGGCGACGGGCGGGAGGCACCCGCCGCCTTCTGGGGAATTAGTTGACGAGGCCGCGCAGGGTGGCGCGCTTTTCGCCTTCGCTGTCGCTCGAGTGGATGATGTTGAGCGCGGTTGCGACCTGGGCATCGGTCAGGGTCGCGGCCTTTTCGGCACCGACGTAGCGTTCGATTTCGCCGTTGGCGACAGTCATGGCCGAAGCGGCGGAGACGGAAGCGACGAGGGCGGTGATGGCGATGATGGTTTTCATGGTCGTAGTCCTTTTAAGTGTCTGCGCCGGTGCGGCGCTGGTGATGTTTGGTGTGGCAGGCTCGCTGCCGATGAGTGGGATTTAGGGGGCGGTTCGGCGCATTGGAACTCACGGAAATGCACAGGTCGGTCGCAGTTCCGTGCCCTTGAAATCGGACCGGGGGGCTTACTGTGCAGCCATGCACATGTTCGCCGAGGCCATGCACAGAAAAGTCGCAAAACCTCTTATTTTCCGGCGTCTCCAGAGCCGCACAAAGGCTCACGAATTTGCGAGGATTCCGTGAAATGGCGGGTGAGGGAAATTTTCGCCTGCAACAGGTGTTCACATCCCCGCGACCCGCCGTCACGGCCCCGTGAGTGCGGCGGTGTCGCGGGCCGGAAACTGTAACGAAGCGGAAAGCCCTGTGGCGGGCGACCATCGCAATGTTTCAAAGAATCGCCGCAAAAATCCCCCGATTTCCTGCTTTTCTCCGAAGCTGGGGATGTCGGAGTGCTGCAATGCTGCGATTTTTCGGTCTGACGGCCGCCTGTCTTGCGATCAGCACGGCGGCGGGCCTTGCCAAGCCGCTCATCACCTCCTCGGAGGTGACGCCGACACAATTGTGTCTGGCCCGTGACGGTGCGCCGGAGCGGATCGTGGCGCTCTGCGATCTCGCACTGCTCGAAGCGCGGCTCACCCGGCACCAGCGCGCAAGTGCTCTGGTGGCCCAGGGCGACGGCTTTCTCTGGCAGGACGACCACAGCCGCGCCGCCATCGCCTATCGCGAAGCGGTTGCGATCAATCCCGCCGACACCGAGGCCTGGAATGGCCTTGGCTGGAGCCTTTGGGAAACCGAAGGGGAGGCGGCGGCGCTTGCGGCTTTCGATCACTCGCTCTCGATCGGTGTCACGGTGCAGGGTCTGGGCGGCAAGGCGGCGCTGGCCCGGCGACTGGGGCAGATCGACAACGTCACGGCGCGCGAGATGCTGCGGGCGGGGCTGGCGATCGACCCCGAGTATATCTGGGCGCATCGGGAACTGGCGTGGAGCCATTTCGAAGATCATGACTATGGCGCGGCCCGCAAGGCCTTCCGCGCCGCGCTTGTCATCGATCCGCGCGATGAAAACGCCCGCTATGGTCTGGGCCGGGTTCATCTGGCCGCAGGCAATGCCGAGGGCGCCCTGTCCGCCTTCAATGATCTTCTGACCGATGCGCCGCGTGATCTGGCAGCGCTGGTCTACCGCATCGTCGCCCTGCGCAATCTTGAGCGCAACGCCCAGGCGGTGCGCATGGCCGACCGGCTGATCGAAACCTATCCCGACCGGTCGTCGGGCTATGTGGAAAAAGGTCAGGCGCTGGTGGCGCTGGAACGGCGCGCCGAGGCACTTGATACATATAGAGAGGCGGAGGCGCGGCTCGGCCCCGACAATGCGGTGCTCTACTGGTATGCCAACCTGTTGGCAGAGGAAGGGCGGCTGCAGGAGGCCTTGGTGGTGATCGACCGTGGGCTGGCCCAAAGCGGCGTTGATCATACGGACCATCTGCTCAAAAGCTACATCGCCCTTGAACTGGGCGATTATCCCACGGCGCGCGCCTCGGCGGAGGCCTCGCTTGCCATGGGCAGCGATGATCCCTGGGCGCATTATTATATAGCCATCACGCTGGTCCATGGCGGGGCGGTGACCGAAGGGCTGGCCCGTTTCGATCACGCCATCGCCGCCGGGCTGCCTGCCGAACGGGTCGGCGCCTTTGCCACCGAACTGGTCGGTGCGGGCAAATATGTGGAGGCCGCCCAGCTTCGCCTGAAGTACTGAGACGAAATTCTCCGTCTCCGGTCACCTCTCCCCTTGATTTCCCCGCGCGCCTGCCGTACCCCGTGGCTCGGCCTTAGGGGTGTAGCTCAGTTGGTAGAGCGACGGTCTCCAAAACCGTAGGTCGGGGGTTCGAGACCCTCCGCCCCTGCCAAGGCCCATCGGATCCGCCTGCCGCCCACGGGGCCCGCAGGCGACACGACACATTTTCGCCAAAATAAAATGGTCTCCTTAACCAAGGAATACTCTCTTTATTGAGGAGGCAGTATGTTCAACCTGTTCAATGTCATGCCGCCCGTCGCCTGTTACGCGCTGGCGGCGACCAGCCTGATTGCCACCTATTTCACCCAGATCGCGGTGATCGAAAGCAGCGGGGCGCCCGACAGCCGGGTCTATGTGGTTGGGGGGATTGTGGCCTTCCTGCTGGGCTTCGTCGGCTTTCAACGCAAGCTTGAGCAGCGCGATGCGGCCAGTCGGCCCCGGGTCTCTTCCAGCGATGTTCTGCAGAAACTGTCGCCCGGCCAAGACGGCCAGGCCGCCCCTGAACTGAACCTGCGCCCCGACGGGCTGCACGGGCCCGATGCGGATTCGCCCCTGGGCCGGGTGCGCTCGCGCACGTCCGAGATCGGCACCTGGGCCGCAGCGCCGGACCCTGATCCCGGCAAGGGTTGAAACCCGGACGGGAAGCGCGTATCTGCCCCGAAACGCAAGACATGGGGCAACGCCGTGACCAACCCGCTTCAGTTCATCCAGCAAGTGCGCGCCGAGGTGGCCAAGGTCGTCTGGCCGACGCGCCGCGAAGTGGTGCTGACCTCCATCATGGTCTTCGCCCTTGCCATGGCAACGGCGGCGTTCTTCTTCCTCGTCGACTTCATCATCCGTCAGGGGCTGCAGGCCATCCTGACCATGTTCGGCTGACCTCAGACCGTAAGTTGGGTCAGATCGATCCGGTCTTCGGCCAGTAACGTCCGGAACATCTCCGCATCCCGCGCCAGCGCCTGATCCAGCGGCGTGTGCGGCACGGTCCCCAGGAGCCCCCGCAACCCGGCATCATCCAGATCCGCCGGATGGGGAAAGTCGACCCCCTCCGCATGGGTGATCTCCGCCCCGGGCACGATCCGCCGCACCGCCTCTATATACTGAGGCACCGTCACCACATCGTTGCGCATGTTAAAGACCCGTGCAGCGCGACCGCCCGCCATGGCAGACCCGATGAACATCTCGGCCACATCGCTTGCGTGTTCCACCGGGATCCGCCCGCCCAGCCGGATGTGAAAGGCCTGGCCGGCGACGGCGGCCAGCAGCGCCTTGGCCAGATCCGACGACATGCCCTGATCGCGCCCGACCCCGTAGACCACGCAAGGCCTGAGCCCGACACTGCCCACGCCCCAATCCTCCGCATAGACCCGGGCGGTCTGCTCATTCGCCACCTTGTAGGCGCCATAAAGCGTATAGGGCCGGGGGATGGCATCATCGGGCACCGGCCGCATGTCATAATCCTCCTCGCGCCCGATCACCGCGAGCGAAGAGGCATAGGCCAGCCCCTGCACGCCCGCCGCCCGCGCCGCTTCGAACACATGCACCGTGCCCGAGACATTCACCGCAGCGCCGCGCGCCGGGTCGGCCTTGCAGAACGGGATCTGCAACCCCGCCAGATGCACGATCCGGGTGATGCCCTTGTCCTGCACCATCGCCATCACCGCCTCCGCCTCAGTCACATCAAGCCGCTGCCAATCGACCTTTGCGATCGCGTCCTCGCCCATGATCAGCCGGGGCCGGACCGGATCGATTGTGAGGTCGCCCGCCACCACATCCATGTCGCGCGCCATCAGATGTTTCACCACCCAGGCGCCCAGACAGCCCTGTGCCCCGGTCACCAGAAATCGCTCGCCCATGGTCTCCCCCCAGATTGCCGCCCCCGAAATAGACCCCGGAGATCGCGTTAAGGCAATGCTGCAAGCCCCAAAACCGCTTTTCGGCTTGAAATCCCCGTGCGAGAAAGGTATCTGCCCGGACCGAGAGGCGTGCACATGTTGCACGCCCGATTTCATTCTGGCAGGTGAAAACCTGCAAGCGAGAGGATCAAGACCCATGGCGAAACGCTGGTACTCGGTAAGCGTGCTGTCGAACTTCGAAAAGAAGGTCGCGGAACAGATTCGTCATTCGGTGGAAGAGCATGGTCTGGAAGAGCAGATCGAAGAAGTGCTGGTGCCCACCGAAGAGGTGATCGAGATCCGTCGCGGCAAGAAGGTCACCGCCGAACGCCGCTTCATGCCCGGCTATGTGCTGGTGCGGATGGAAATGTCGGATGAGGGCTATCACCTGATCACCTCGATCAACCGCGTGACCGGCTTCCTCGGCCCCCAGGGCCGTCCGATGCCGATGCGCGATGCCGAGGTGAATGCGATCCTCAACCGCGTCGAGGAAGGCGAGACCGCGCCGAAGCTGATGATCAGCTTCGAAGTGGGCGAACAGGTCAAGGTCAACGATGGCCCGTTCGAGGATTTCGACGGCACCGTGGAAGAGGTGGACGAGGACAACCAGCGCCTCAAGGTCACCGTGTCGATCTTTGGTCGCGCCACCCCGGTGGAGCTGGAATTCACCCAGGTGTCGAAACAGACCTGACTTTGATCCCGCCCGCTCCTATGCTCTGCAGGGGAGAAAACGGGGGGAGACATGTCCGAGAATCTGCGCGTCGCGGTGATCCGTGGCGATGGCATCGGGGTCGAGGTGACCGAGGCCGCATTGGCTGTGGTCGAAGCCGCCATGTCCCGCGTCGGCCTGCCGCCCTTCATCTATGATGAAATCCATGCCGGGGCGGGCTATTTCGCCGAGACCGGTCAGGATATTGAGCCCGGCGGCGAAGCGCGGGCGGGTGAAGCTGATGCGATCTTCCTCGGCGCTATCGGCCTTCCGTCGATCCGCCACGCCGATGGCACCGAAATCTCCCCCCATCTGCGTCTGCGCGACCGCTTCGGGCTCTATGCCGGGGTGCGGCCCGTCAAAGCCTATCCCAATGCGCCCCAGCGCCTCGCCGACCCGCGCGCAGCAGGGATCGACATGGTGATCCTGCGCGAATCCACCGAAGGCCTGTTCTATTCCGCCGCCGCCCATGGCCGCTCGGACATCCGCGAGGGCGAGGTGCGCGACACGCTCCGCATCACCCGCGAGACTTCCGAAAAGCTCTTCCATTTCGGCTTCAGACTGGCCGAACGGCGCAAGGCGCGCGGGCGGCCTGGGCGGCTGACCTGCGTTGACAAGGCCAATGTCTTTGCCTCCATGGCCTTCTTTCGCGGGATTTTTGACGAGATCGCGCCCGCCTATCCCCAGATCGAGACCGGGTACAATTACGTCGACGCTCAGGCACTCGACCTGATCCGAAGGCCCTGGGAGTTCGACGTGATGGTGATGGAAAACATGTTCGGCGACATCCTGTCGGACCTTGCAGGCGGTCTGGTCGGCGGCATGGGCATGGCCGCCTGTGCCGAGATCGGCGACGAAACGGGGCTTTTCCAGCCCGCCCATGGCTCCGCTCCCGACATCATGGGGCAGGACCGCGCGAATCCGCTGGCTGCCGTGCTCTCGGGTGCACTGATGCTTGACTATCTCGGGGAAAAAGCGAGCCAGCCCGCCCTCACCGATGCCGCCCAATTGATCGAAGACGCGGTCGAGCGCTGCTTTGCCCAGAACGCGCTCCGCCCGATGGAATTCGGCGGCGACATGGGCGGTCAGGCCATGACCAAAACCCTTCTCAGCCTGATTTAGAGACGAAACCGCCCCAAGTGACGTGATGGAAGGCTTGCCACGACACCTTCCCTAATGGTCACTTTGCGCCCAAAGCGAGAGGAGCGCCCATGTCCACCGAAATCACCTCCACCTTTTTCGAGATCATTGCCCATGGGGCGGTGCGCGAACTGCGCATGAATCGGCCCGACAAGGCCAATGGCATGAACATGGAATTCTGGACCGAACTGCCGCAGATCATGGCCGCCCTCGATGCCGATCCCGAGGTGCGCGCGGTGCTGCTGACCGGCGCCGGCAAGAACTTCTCCGGCGGTATGGATCTGGCCTGTTTCGGCGAAGTCCACAAACTCTTAAACGAAGAACCCGGCCGCGCCGCCTTCGCCCTGCGCAACCTGATCCTGAAACTGCAATCGGCCTTCAACGCGCTCGAAACCACCCGCCTGCCGGTCATCGCCGCCATCCATGGCGCCTGTATCGGCGGCGCGGTCGACATGATCGCCGCCTGCGACATCCGGATTGCCACCGAGGATGCGAAATTCTCGGTCGAGGAGATCCATATCGGCATGACGGCGGATGTGGGCACGCTCCAGCGGCTGCCGAAACTGATCCCCCTCGGTGTGGTCAATGAACTCGCCATGACCGGGCGGCGTTTCACCACTCAGGAAGCCAAGGATTGGGGGCTGATCAACACGATCCACGCCGATGCCGACGCCGTGCAGGCCGCCGGTCTGGAGCTGGCCCAGAGCATCGCCGCCAAGTCGCCGCTCGCCATCTCGGGCGTGAAACAGGCGGTCACCTATGCGCGCGACCACGCCGTCGCTGATGGCCTGAACCAGATCGCCACCTGGAATGCGGGCATGCTCCGGGCCGAGGATTTGATGAAGGCGATGCAGGCCAAGATGATGAAGAGCGAGGCCGACTTCGCCGATCTTCTGAAACCGGTCTGAAACCCGCCGAATCCTCTTGAAAAACGGGCCGGGGCCGTGTACGCCCCGCCAGTCCGCTTTGCGGATATCCCCGTGGGAGGGGCGGTGATCGCGATCACCCAACCGGACCACATCGACAGTATCCGGCGTGACGCGTCACGCCAGAGTTGAGAAAGGAGGCCAGTCATGGCCAAGAAAGTAGCTGGCACCATGAAGCTTCAGGTGCCCGCCGGACAAGCAAACCCCTCGCCGCCGGTCGGTCCGGCGCTGGGTCAGCGCGGCATCAACATCATGGAATTCTGCAAGGCGTTCAACGCCAAGACCCAGGAAATGGAGCCGGGTGCACCCTGCCCGACCATCATCACCTATTATCAGGACAAGTCCTTCACCATGGACATCAAGACGCCGCCTGCGTCTTACTTCCTGAAAAAGGCCGCCAAGGTGAAATCGGGAGCGAACAACCCGTCGCGCGAAACCGTCGGCACCGTCACCACCAAGCAGGTGCGTGAAATCGCCGAGGCCAAGATGAAAGACCTCAGCGCGAATGACGTCGATCAGGCAATGAAGATCATCCTGGGTTCGGCCCGGTCGATGGGTATCGAGGTGAAGGGGTAAATCATGGCCAAGCTCGGAAAACGGACCAAAGCCGCCCGCGAAGCCTTCGCCGGCAAGGAAGACGTCACCGTCGAGGAAGCGGTCGCACTGGTCAAGGCCAATGCCAATGCCAAATTCGACGAAACCGTTGAAATCGCAATGAACCTGGGCGTCGACCCGCGCCATGCCGACCAGATGGTCCGCGGCACGGTCAATCTGCCCAACGGCACCGGCAAGTCGGTCCGCGTGGCGGTCTTTGCCCGTGGTGCCAAGGCCGATGAGGCCACCGCAGCCGGCGCAGACATCGTCGGCGCCGAAGACCTGATGGAAACCGTTCAGGGCGGCACGATCGAATTCGATCGCTGCATTGCGACCCCGGACATGATGCCCATCGTCGGTCGTCTCGGCAAAGTGCTGGGCCCGCGCAACCTGATGCCGAACCCCAAGGTCGGTACCGTGACCATGGACGTCAAGGAAGCCATCGAGGCGGCCAAGGGCGGTCAGGTCCAGTTCAAGGCGGAAAAAGCCGGTGTGGTCCATGCCGGCATCGGCAAGGCGTCCTTCGACGAAGCCAAGCTGATCGAAAACCTGCGCGCCTTCGTGGATGCGGTCTCCAAGGCCAAGCCCTCGGGCGCCAAGGGCACCTATATGAAAAAGGTCGCCATCAGCTCGACCATGGGCCCGGGCGTGTCGATCAACGTGGAAAGCGCCACGGGCAACTGATCGCCGGATTTTGAGATGTGAAAGGCGCGTCCTGCAAGGGGCGCGCCTTTTCATTTGCGCCTCTTGGCCTTAGCAAGAAGGAAAGGAGACGCCCATGTTCTTTGCCTTCTGGGGCTCACTGGTGATCGGCGGCGTGGTCGCCTATCTGGCCGAGAAATGGGATCTGACCCATCACGGGGTGCTGCAGGCGATCATCATCGCGCTCGGCGGCGTGATCCTTCTGTTCATGGCCCGGGTGATGTTCGGCATTTCCTTCGGCACGCCGGGCGTCAACGCGATCATCGGCGCGGCGGGCGCGCTGATCCTGATCCCGTCCGAGGCGGTCGCGCGGAAGCGGCGGCGGAAGTGACGGGGCCCTGTCAGGGCACCCGTTGGACCACTTCGTAACGGAAGCCGTAATCGGTCAGGAATCCTTTGAGTTCCAGCATCTGCCCAGGCTCCAGCCCGTGCCAGACATGTTCGGGCAGATTGCAAAGCTGGCGGTTGTCCACCTCCCAGACCACGGTCGCCTTTCGGTCGCAGCCGCGACGGGTCGATATGGGGCCCTGCTTCACCACCCGCACCTGAATGCTGTCATAGCGGCCTTCTTTCTGAAGCGACAAAAGGGCCGGCAAACCGGATTGGGCGGCGGGTATGGCGAAGAATGCTAAGGGCGCCAAAAGAACGTAGGGAACGACAAGGGCGAGAACTTGATTTCGGATCATGCTCTTGCGACGAGGTCCGAAATAAAGGCTGCCAAGGATGATAAGCCCGAATCCCAGGACCAGCCAGATCGCGTTGTCCTTCATCTCGTCCACATGAGCGGCAGAGGATATGAACTGTGCATGGCGCCACCCGTAGATGACCGAACCGATGACGGCCACGGCCAAGAGCCCGAAACAAATCCCCAGGAAGCGGGTCAGAAGCCCGCGTTGATCCTCCTCGGCGGCCATGGTGGCTGCGCGGCCTTGGGGGGCGGTATGCACCGGCTGCCGGGCCTCGATGTCCCGGCGGAGGGCGCGCAGTTCTGCATAGGCGGTGCCGGGGATCAAAAAGGCGATCAGGAACGCCAGAAACAGGACACCAAGTGCCGTCAGAATTGTCTCCTGCGACGCGCCCAGGACCAGCGGCGAGCTTTCCACGTTCGGGGATTTGGCAAGCAGCGCGGCGACGATGCTGAAGAACAAGAGGGCGATCAGGATCAGAACCGACCGGGCGGATGCGGAGAAGGTGGCGTAGATCATTTTCTGCCGCGGTGTCGGCAGCGCGAAGAACAACCCTGCCAGAAACAGCAGAAAGGCAGTGCCCAGGGTGATGGCCGCGTTCTTGGAGGCGCCGTTGTTGAAATGAACAAAGGTGGCCCGAATGCTGGCCGTCGTGAGAAGAATGAAAAAAATGCCTGTGGCCAGGGAGGTCAGGCCGGTGAATGCTCTGCTGAAATAAAACATAACCCAATCCTTTTGGGCTATGCCTAGGGGTGAAACAGGCAACAATTTGGGCTGAATCACGACATCACCGGGGCACCCTTCCGGTCCGGTGATGCCACGCCACCTACCCTTTCTTGAACGGCGCCATCCCCGCCCGCGCCAATTCATCGGCGCGCTCGTTCTCCGGATGACCCGCATGGCCCTTGACCCATTCCCAGGTCACGTCATGGGCCGCCTGGGCCGCATCGAGCCGCTTCCACAAATCGTCATTCTTCACCGGTTTCTTGGCCGAGGTCTTCCAGCCGTTCTTCTTCCAGCCATGGATCCAGCCGGTCACGCCGTTCTTCACATAGGTGCTGTCGGTGACCACGGTGATCGCCGAACGCCGCCCCAGCGCCTCAAGTGCATGGATTGCCGCCAACAGCTCCATCCGGTTGTTGGTGGTCTGGGCCTCGCCGCCTTTCAACTCGCGTTCCTTGAGCACCTGCTCGCCGTCCTTCGCGATCAACAGCGCGCCCCAGCCGCCGGGGCCGGGATTGCCGGAACAGGCGCCGTCCGTATAGGCCAGAAGCCGGGTCATGCGGGCACCTCGTCCAGGGCGACATGGCCGGGCAGGGCGGCCATGCGGGCAATCCAGCCGGTGATCGCGGGGAAGCGGTCCATCTCGAACCCGCCCTTGGTCCCGGCCGAATGGGTATAGGCGTAAAGCGCGATATCCGCGACGCTGGGCGCATTGCCTGCGAACCAGTCGCGCCCCGTCAGATGGGCCTCCATCCGGGCGAGGATGCCGTGACCCGCCTCCAGTAGCTCCGCCATCCGTTCGGGCGTTGCCAGATGGGCGCGTGACGGATAGGTCTGCAGCGCAGCGCGCACCGCGATCACGCCCTCATGCTGGTTCTGTTCCCAGAACATCCAGCCCAGAGCCTGGGCGCGGGTCAGCGGATCTTCGGGCATCCAATCGCTGCCCTCGGCCAGATAGCACAGGATGGCGTTTGATTCCGGCAGCGCCGTGCCGTCACCCAGCACCAGCACCGGCAACTTGCCCAAGGGTAGCGTGCCTGCGGCATGGGCGTCGGCCAGCGCCTGCGTATCGTCTTCCAGCCCAACATGGCGATAGCTCTTGCCCAGATGGGCCAGCATCAGCCGCACCTTGTAGCTGTTTCCGGAGGAGGGCATGGAATAAAGGGTCAGGTCAGTCATTCTTTCTCGCCAAAAGGATCATCCAGGGGTCAACGGTGCCCGCGAGCCCCTTCTCCCTGCCCCTGTCCTTGGCGATGACATTCAGCCCTGCCGCGGCCAGAAGCGCGGTCAGTTCGTCTTCCTGATAATAGGCATAGAACCGGCCCAGAGCGTCGCGCGCCTCCCCCGTACCGGTCTTCATGCCGATGTGAAAGACCCCCCGGGGTCGCAGGGCGCGGGAAATGCGCCCAAGGTGCCCGGGCATTTCGATTTTCGGCGCATGGAGCAGCGAAAAATTCGCGTGAATGCCGTCATAGGCGG
>JAOXSD010000306.1 GCA_025800205.1 Silicimonas sp.
GGGATGCATAGCGTTCAGCGTCATCGCCGTGTCGATCAGCGTTTCGCCTTTTTTCACCGACGAGGCCTGCATGTTCATGTTCATCACGTCTGCACCCAGCCGCTTGCCCGCGATCTCGAAGCTCGATTGGGTGCGCGTCGAATTCTCGAAGAACATGTTGATCTGGGTGAGCCCGGTGAGCGCCGTGTCGTGTTTCACCCGGCGGCGGTTCAGGTCGACATAGCTGTCGGCCAGATCAAGCAGGGCGGTGATCTCGTCGGGTGCGAGATGTTCGATACCAAGGAGGTGGCGGGCGCGGAAAGTCATGGATGTTTTATAGGCGAGGGCACGTGTCGCGGGAAGCGGATTCCGCCCCAAGCAGTTCAGGCCACAATCGAAAACGCCTCACCCAACACACACTTCAAGCAGCACTCGTTAATTCACTGGTACCCCCAAGACATTCCCGATTGCAGCAGCGCCAGTATGCTGCAATCGCGAATGAAACCAAGACAAAGTTACCCACAACATGTTGGGTGTGGCGGGTTTGCCGCAACTACAACCTGAGGATGTCCCAAGGGAAGTTTCTGCATTGCAGAAGTTCTTGATTACACCGGGATTTGTGCTTCCCTCAGGTCAGAGCCTCAATAGCTGTATTCGCCGAACACCCGGGTCACATCGCCGTTCCAGTCGGTGTTGAAGCGGCGGATCAGCTCGTCGGCCGGGGTTTCGCCGGTCTCCAGCGTCTCTTTCAGCGCGTTGAGGAAATGGGTCTCGTCGGGCAAAAGCCCGCCCGCCCCTTCGCGCCCGCGGGCTTTCAGACCGGCCTCGGCGATCTCGAGCACCTGGCCTGCCAGCGCGCGCATGTTGACGCCGGCCACATCGGCGGCGAGCCCGTCGACGGAAGCCGCCACACGCATCGCCTCCCGGGTGTCCGCATCCCAGTGTTTGGCCAGATCCCAGGCGGCATCGAGCGAGGATTGATCGTAGATCAGCCCGACCCAGAGCGCGGGCAGCGCGCAGAGACGGCGCCACGGGCCCCCATCGGCGCCGCGCATTTCGATGTATTTCTTGATCCGGGCTTCGGGGAAGATCGTGGTCAGGTGGTCGGCCCAGTCCGAGATCAGGGGCTTTTCGCCGGGCAGTGCGGGCAATTCACCGCGCAGGAAATCGCGGAAGGACTGGCCCAGGGCATCGATATATTTGCCGTCGCGATAGACGAAATACATCGGCACATCGAGGGCGTAATCGACCCAGGCCTCGAAGCCGAACCCGTCTTCGAAGACGAACGGCAGAGTGCCGGTGCGGGCGTCATCGAGACTGCGCCAGATCCGCGACCGCCAGCTTTTGTGACCGTTGAGCTTGCCCTCGAAGAAGGGCGAGTTGGAGAAAAGCGCGGTGGCGACGGGCTGCAGCGCAAGTGCCACGCGCAGTTTCTGCACCATGTCGGCCTCAGACGCGAAATCGAGGTTCACCTGCACGGTGCAGGTGCGCCGCATCATCTGGGTGCCATGGGTGCCGACCCGGTTCATATAGGCATCCATCAGCTTGTAGCGCCCCTTGGGCATCAGCGGCATCTCGTCATGGGTCCAGTGCGGCGCGGCACCGAGGCCGATGAAACGGGCGCCGATCTTGTCGGCGATGCTCTGCACTTCACGCAGGTGTTCGTTCACCTCGTCGCAGGTCTGGTGGATGGTTTCCAAGGGGGCGCC
>JAOXSD010000309.1 GCA_025800205.1 Silicimonas sp.
GATGACCGTGGGCCGGAATTTTGCCGAGATCCTGCGCGCGCTGGACGGGCTGCAGACCTCCACCGGCAAAGGTGTCGCCACGCCGGCCAACTGGGTGCCGGGCGAGGATGTGATCATCCCGCCGACGGTCAGCAATGAAGATGCGGCGGCGAAATTCGGCGCGTTCGAAACCGTGCTGCCCTACCTGCGGACCACGAAAGTCCCGGGCTGAGTCGTCGATCCCGCGGCGAGTCGCGGTCGGATTCGAGTGAGTCTCACCGCGATTCCGACCTGACGCTGGGGCAGGGGAGGCGGATCGGCCTGTCCTGCCCTTTGAAACCCAGACCAACGGGGCAGCCGAAGCGGATTTTTGCGGCGCCGGATCTTCGCAAACCCCTTGTTTTCATGGCTCCCACCAGGGGGGATGAGAAAAAAGCGAAAAGAACCGAAAAAAGCCCTTGCGGCCTCCGACCACTCTCCGTAAACACCCCTTCACCGGCGGCGCTGAGGGCGCGGTTGGGGCGCCAGACGGGCGGCGGCGGAAGCCAAAGCGACGAGGCGGTAAGGAAATATCTGGAGCAGATGAGGCGGGGCGCGCCGGTAAGATAGGGCGCACTC
>JAOXSD010000322.1 GCA_025800205.1 Silicimonas sp.
ATTGTCCCGGCGTGCTGATGAGCCGCCGGGTTCCACTGGCGTCGAGCTTCTCCGCCACCCCCTGAACAATTGACGACATCCGAGGACACAAACCATGTGTGCCGACACGCCTGAATACAAAGACACCCTGAACCTGCCGCAGACCGACTTCCCCATGCGCGCGGGCCTGCCGAAACGCGAACCGGCCTGGCTCGACCATTGGAACAAGATCGGCATCTACGACCGCCTGCGCGAGAAATCGGGGCGGACCCCGTTCACCCTCCATGACGGCCCCCCCTATGCCAACGGCCATCTTCATATCGGCCACGGGCTGAACAAGATCCTTAAGGATATGGTGGTCCGCTCCCAGCAGATGATGGGCAAGGATGCCCGCTATATCCCCGGCTGGGATTGCCACGGCCTGCCCATCGAATGGAAGATCGAGGAACAATACCGCAAGAAGGGCAAGAACAAGGACGCGGTGGATGTGGTCGAATTCCGCCAGGAATGCCGCGCCTTCGCCGAAGGCTGGATCGACATCCAGCGCGAGGAATTCAAACGTCTGGGCGTGACCGGCAACTGGGCCGATCCCTATCTGACGATGAATTTCCACGCCGAGCGCGTCATCGCCGAGGAATTCCAGAAATTCCTGATGAACGGCACGCTTTATCAGGGCTCAAAGCCGGTCATGTGGTCGCCCATCGAACAGACCGCCCTGGCCGAGGCCGAGGTGGAATATCACGACAAGGAAAGCTTCACGGTTTGGGTGAAGTTCAAGGTGGCAGAAGACCGTTATGTTCCGCCTTTTGTCCGACCGGATACGGAAGCCCCAGAAACGCCAGAAGCAGTCAATGTGCGGCGTAAATATGCGGGCGCATATGTAGTCATCTGGACCACCACCCCCTGGACGCTGCCCTCGAACAAGGCCGTCGTTTTCGGTTCCGACATTTCCTACGGCCTCTATGAAATCACCGGTCGACCCGAGGAGTGCTGGGCCAGTATCGGCGACCGCTACATCCTGGCCGACAAGTTGGCAGGTGACGTTCTGCAGCGCGCACGCCTCGATGAGAGCATGTACCGTCGCATTGGCTCGGTATCGTCTGATGAACTTGAAAAATTGAGCTTGTTGCACCCATTGGCCCATGTCGAAGGTGCTGAAGCAGAATGGGACCAACCCCGCGATTTCCGCGCTGCCGATTTCGTCACCGAGGACGAAGGCACCGGCTTCGTCCATTGCGCCCCCTCCCACGGGATGGAGGAATACGAGCTCTACCGCGACCTCAACATGCTCAGCCAAGTCATCACCTACAACGTGATGGATGACGGCAGCTTCCGCGCCGATCTCCCCTTCTTCGGCGGCCATTACATCCTCAGCCGCAAAGGCGGCGAAGGCACGGCAAACAAGGCCGTGATCGACAAGCTGGTCGAGGTGGGCGGCCTCCTCGCCCGCGGCAAGATCAAGCACTCCTACCCCCATTCCTGGCGCTCCAAAGCCCCGATCATCTACCGCAACACGCCCCAATGGTTTGCCGCCATCGACAAACCGGTGGGCGATGGTCAGGACAAACACGGCACCACGATCCGCGAACGGGCCCTGACCGAGATCGACAATGTACAATGGACCCCGCAATCGGGGCGCAACCGGCTTTATTCCATGATGGAAGCCCGCCCCGATTGGGTGCTGTCGCGCCAGCGCGCCTGGGGCGTGCCGCTCACCTGCTTCGTCAAGAAGGGCGCGCTGCCCACCGACGAGGATTTCCTGCTCAGGAACCCAGCAGTCAACGCCCGCATCCTCGCGGCCTTCGAAGAAGAAGGCGCCGACGCCTGGTACAAGGACGGGGCCAAGGAACGTTTCCTGGGCAATGACGTGAACCACGAAGACTATGACCAGATCTTCGACATCCTCGACGTCTGGTTCGATTCCGGCTCCACCCATGCCTTCGTTCTGCGCGACCGGGAAGACGGCTCCGAAGACGGCATTGCCGACCTTTATCTCGAAGGCACCGACCAGCATCGCGGCTGGTTCCATTCCTCGCTTTTGCAATCCTGCGGCACCAATGGCCGCGCGCCCTATCGCGGCGTGCTGACCCACGGGTTCACGCTGGATGAGAAGGGCAACAAGATGTCCAAATCCCTGGGCAACACCATCGTGCCCGAGGAAGTGGTCAAGCAATATGGCGCCGATATCCTGCGCCTCTGGGTCGCCCAGACCGATTATACCGGCGACCAGCGCATCGGGCCGGAAATCCTCAAAGGCGTGGCCGACAGCTATCGCCGGCTGCGCAACACCATGCGCTTCATCCTCGGCAATCTCGCCGGTTTCGACGACAGCGAAAAGCTCGACACCGCAGAGATGCCGGAACTGGAACGCTGGGTGCTGCACCGGATGGCCGAGGTGGATACCAAGGTGCGTCAGGGCTACAATGCCTATGACTTCCAGGGCGTCTTCCGCGAGGTTTTCGACTTCGCCAATGCGGATCTCTCGTCCTTCTATTTCGACATCCGCAAGGACACGCTCTATTGCGACGCCGACGGAAGCAATGCGCGCCGCGCCGCGCGCACCGTGCTCGACCTGCTGTTCCACCGCCTGACCACCTGGCTCGCCCCGGTGCTGGTTTTCACCATGGAAGAGGTCTGGCTGGAGCGGTATCCGGGCGAGGATAGCTCGATCCACCTCACCGACATGCCGCTCACGCCCGCCGATTGGCTGGATGAGCCGCTGGCGGCCAAATGGGCCGGCATCCGCCGCACCCGCCGCGTTGTCACCGCCGCCCTGGAAATCCAGCGCCGCGACAAGGTGATCGGCGCCTCGCTGGAAGCCGCCCCGGTGGTCCATCTGGAAGACACGGACGTGATCGAGGCGCTGAAAACCGTCGATTTCGCCGACATCTGCATCACCTCCGGCATCTCTGTCACCGCCGACCCAACGCCTGCCGAGGCTTTCCGCCTGCCAGAAACCCCCGGCATCGGCGTGGTCTTTGAGACCGCCGAGGGCGAAAAATGTCAGCGCTGCTGGAAGATCCTGCCCGATGTGGGCAGCCACCAGCACCCCGGCACCTGCGCCCGCTGCAACGAAGCACTCGGGTAAAACCAAAGGACGGGCGCCGAAACGCGCCCTCCCCTTCTTCCTGTTCAAAATACCTGCGCGTGCCCGAGGGGCTGCGCCCCTCGGGCCTCAACTTGCAATCCCACGCCCGCTCGGCCACCTTGGCCCCATGCCCCGCCTGAGCCTCGACACTCCCACCGGCCCGCTGACCATCACCGAAGAAGAGGGCGCGATCACCGCGATAAACTGGTGTGGCGGGCACCACGATCAAAGCCCCCTGCTCGACGCTGCACGAGCCCAGATCGACGCTTATTTTTCAAACGATCTCCGAACCTTCGACTTGCCGCTCAGGGTCAAGGGCTCCGATTTCCAGCGTCAGGTCTGTGCGGAAATGCTGAAAATCCCGTTCGGCGATACCAGAACCTACGGCGAGATTGCCCGCGCTTTGAATACCCCCGCCCAGCCCGTCGGTCAGGCCTGCGGTGCGAACCCGATCCCGCTGATCATCCCCTGCCACCGCGTCCTCGCCGCAAACTCCCTCGGCGGCTTTTCGGGCGGCACCGGGATTGAGACGAAAATCACCCTTCTCAAACACGAAGGAGCCGCCTCACTCCTGATCTGACACCATCGTCGTCAGCGTCGGATCATAGCCCTCCGCCCGGGGCAAACCATCTGAAATCGCGTAATAATCCCCCTTTTCCGCGCAATAGATATGCCCCGCCATGTCCAGCCCCGTGGCGCCATCCAGCGTGCCTGCAAAGATCGACAGATTCGCACCCTTCCCGTCCCAGAACAGGTTCGAGCCGCAAATCCCGCAGAATCCGCGCCGCGCCCAATCGGACGAGCGATACCAGGTCACCTCGCCCGTCACCTCCACCGCATCGCGCGGCGCCGAGGTGGCTGCCACATGATGCCCGCTGGTCTTGCGGCATTGTGCGCAATGGCACGCAATCACCGGCCTCATCGGGCCAGTCACGACAAACCGCACAGCCTCACACAAACACCCGCCCGTTCTTCGCTCCATGGCGCTCACCCTTTCCAAATTCGCACGTGCAACCTTGCCGCAACCGCCCCGGATATGACGCAGGGAAACGACATCGTCTCCCCCATCTGCGCCGCCGGGCGCG
The DNA here is from genome assembly GCA_025800205.1 of Silicimonas sp. Lineage (GTDB taxonomy): Bacteria > Pseudomonadota > Alphaproteobacteria > Rhodobacterales > Rhodobacteraceae > CALKXV01. The sequence continues at coordinate 4,153 of JAOXSD010000322.1, forward strand.
GCGATAAGCGCTCCACATCCCCCGAAATCCCCGCTAATCTGCGGCCAAAGGCAGGCAGAACAAACGGACCACGACATGAGCGGGTCAAACGGCAAGCGGCCGCCTCTGGTCGCGGAAAAACGCACGCGGGCTCAGGCCAAGACCAAGGCCAAGCCGCGCTCCCGAAAACCGAAGGCCAAAGCCAAGCCCCGGTCGCGCAATCCGTTGGTCTGGCTCTTTCGTTTTGTTTTCAGACTGATATGGGGCATCGGCTGGCGGATCACGGCGCTGGTCACATTGGCGATCGTCGCCATGGTGCTCTACTACGCCGCCGCCCTGCCGCCGGTCACAGCCTTGCTGGATGGTCGATCTCGCGGCTCGGTCACGCTGCTTGATCGCGACGGATCGATCTTTGCCTGGCGCGGTGAACAATTCGGCGGCCAGATCACCGCCGATACGGTTTCGCCCCATCTGAAAAACGCCGTCATCGCCACCGAGGACAAACGGTTCTACGGCCATTTCGGGGTCTCGCCACGCGGCATTGCCTCGGCGGTGCGCATCAACCTCTCCGAAGGGCGCGGACCGCTCTCCGGCCATGGTGGCTCGACCATCACCCAGCAGACCGCGAAACTCCTGTGCCTCGGCACCGATTATGACCCCGCCAGCGGGCTCACGGAGGCGGAGTTCGAAGCCGATTGCCGCCGCACCACGATCACCCGCAAGATCAAGGAAGCGCTCTACGCACTGGCCATGGAGTTGCGCTACTCCAAGGATGACATCCTAACGATCTACCTCAACCGCGCCTATCTGGGGGCCGGCGCACGCGGCTTCGAAGCCGCCGCCCAGCGCTATTTCGGCATTTCCGCCAACGAAGTGCTGCCCGCGGAAGCCGCCATGCTGGCCGGCCTTCTGAAAGCGCCCAGCCGCTATGCGCCCACCGCCAATCTGGAGCGCAGCCGCGACCGGGCCGCGACCATCCTGCGGCTGATGGAGGAACAGGGCTATCTGTCGACCGCCGAGGCCGAGGACGCGCGTGCCCGCCCCGCCCGGCTTTCCGCGGCCGCCGAGGCCCGCGCGGGCGGCTATTTCGCCGATTGGGTGATGGACCGGGGCCCGGGCTTTCTGACCGAGGACACCACCGAAGACGTGATCGTGCGCACGACGTTCGACCAGGACATCCAACGGGCCGCCGAAGCTGCCCTGCAGCACATTTTCGACACCAAGGTGCGCAAGGGCTCCAAGGCCCAGGCCGCCATCGTGGTGATGAGCGCTGACGGCGCCGTGCGGGCCATGGTGGGCGGGCGCAAATTCAAGGGCGTCTCGGGGCAATTCAACCGCGCCATCCAGGCCAAACGCCAGACCGGTTCGGCCTTCAAACCCTTTGTCTATGGCGCGGCGCTCGATCTCGGCTACGGGCCCAATGCGCTGGTGACGGACGAGCCCTATTGCCTTGATGTGCCCGGCTCCGGCCAATGGTGCCCGAAGAATTATACCAAGAATTACAAGGGACAAGTCACTCTGACCCAGGCGCTGGCGCAATCGCTGAACATCCCCGCCGTCAAGGTGTTCGAACGGGTCGGACGCGAGGCGGTGGTGAACATTGCCGCCGATTTCGGCCTCGACAGCGATCTTGCCGTGGGCCCCGCGCTGGCCCTTGGCACCTCCGAATCGACACTGCTGGAAATGACCGGCGCCTATGCGGGCATCCTCAACGGCGGCTCTTCGGTCGATCCCTACGGGCTGAAGGAATTGCGCCTCAAGGGCGATGCGGCGCCGCTGCTGGAACAGGACGGCGGCATTGGCGAACGGGTGATCTCTCCGGTTGCCGCGCAACAGCTCGTCTACATGATGAGCCGGGTGGTCGAGGCCGGAACCGGCACCCGCGCCAAGCTCGACGGGCGCCCGGCGGCGGGCAAGACCGGCACCACCCAGGCCGCCCGCGACGCTTGGTTCATCGGCTTCACCGCCGATTACGTGACCGGCGTCTGGATGGGATATGACGACAACACCCCGCTCACCGGCGTGACCGGTGGCGGTCTGCCGACGGAGATCTGGAAGGAAACCATGGAGCGGATCCATGCGGATCTGCCGGTGCGCCCGCTGCCGATGATGGTGCCGCAACCGGCGGTCAGCCAGAAGCCCGTCCGCCAGCCCCAGCGCCAGGCGGGACGCCCGCGTCAGAACTCGGGCGGCAATGCCACCGAGCGGGTGATCATCAATATTCTCGAGGAATTGTTCGGGCGCTAAACCGCGCCCATGAAGGCCCGGATCAGACCTGCGTCCTTGACGCCCGGCGCGCTTTCCACACCGGAGGCCACATCGACCTGTTTCGCGCCGGTCAGCGCCACCGCCTCGGCCACATTGTCGGGGGTCAGCCCGCCCGCAAGCATCCAGGGCCGGGTCCAGCGGCGGTTCGCGATCAGACGCCAGTCAAAACTGATCCCGTTGCCGCCGGGCAGCGGGCCGTCCTTGGGCGGTTTCGCATCGATCAGAAGCTGGTCGGCGACCGGGGCATAAAGATCGATCTTGGCCAGATCCTCCGCCCCGGCGATGCCAATGGCCTTCATCACCGGCAGGCCAAATTTTTCCCGGATCTCCGCCACCCGCTCGGGCGTCTCGCCCCCGTGCAACTGCACCATGTCGAGCGGCACCAGATCCAAGATCGCGCCCAGCGCGGCGTCATCCATATCAACGACCAGCCCCACCTTGGCCACGCCCACAGGGGTTTCAACGGCCAGATCGCGCGCCTGTTCGGCGGTGACCGAACGTGGGGATTTCGCAAAGAAATTCAAACCGATATAGGCCACGCCCGCTTGCGCCGCCGCAGCGATGGTTTCGGGCGACGTCAGCCCGCAGACCTTCACACGAATGTCAGATGCCATCGGGCAGATCCCGGTTCAGGCGCTCTTCCGTTCAAGAAGTGCGAGCACATCGTCGCCCTTCTCGCTCGAGGGCGCGGCCTTGCGCACTTCCTGCTCCAGGCGCCGACGCTCCTTGCCTTCCGAGGCGGCGGTGGCGCGGTGCTTGTGTTCGCGCAGCCATTCCCAGACAAAGCCCAGTGCGACGCCGACCACCATGGCGGCCAGCATGACCATGAACACAGGCAGGGTGATCTCCCAGTTCAGCCCCACCAGAGCGGCCAGCTCGTCCGGCAGAAGACGGACGGTGAGCGGGTCGCGATTGGCCATGGCCACGGTGACCAGAGCGATGGCAATGGCCGCCAGAACAAGAAGACGAATGAAACGCATCAGGATTTCCCGTTGAGCCGGTCCCGCAGAAGCTTGCCGGTCTTGAAGAAGGGCACGTGTTTTTCCTCAACCTGCACCGAAGTGCCGGTGCGCGGATTGCGGCCCGTGCGGGCCTCGCGCTTTTTCACCGAAAAGGCGCCGAAGCCACGCAGTTCGACCCGGTCGCCCCGAGCCATGGCTTCGATGATTTCCTCGAAAATGGTGCTGACGATCCGTTCAACGTCGCGCTGGTACAGATGCGGGTTTTCATCGGCGATTTTCTGAACCAGTTCGGATCGTATCATCAGTCCCCCCCGAGGATTTGGCGCCGTTGTCGGCTTTTGCTGGGACCGACTATAGGGCGAAAGCCGGAACCAAGAAACACCGCTTGTTGCCGAAAGTGCCAGAATCTCCGGACTAATGCGCTGAATTTGGATGGAAAAAGCGCTGACTTCAGCAAAATTTGCGCAGCATCAGAACCATTCACCTGATGCTGCGCCGCAGCTAGGCCCGGCGATTCGCAAAAGTTAACCGGCCAGCTTGCGATGGACCGCGTCGAGATCGATCTCCCGCACCGGCTCCGGATTGGCCGGGTTTTCGAAATCATAGCCGAACAGATCGAAGTCGCGCTTGTAGATTTCATAGATCAGATGGCGGGACAGATCGTCAAAGAAGTCCTCCACCGGGAAGGCGCGCTTGGGCCCGTGGCCTTCGCTTTCGTTGAACCGGGGAATCGCGCCCAGATCGACCGGCACCTTGACCGGCACCTGATCCAGCACCGCGGCCATCCCCTCGTTGAACCGTTCGGTCCACAAGATCCGGTCATAGCGCCCGCCATTGGCGATGAAGGTGGCGATGTGACCCGAGGTCGACGACCAGTGAATGTCCGGGTCCATCGGCTTGCGAAACCGGATCGTGTCGCGCGCAAACAGCAAAAACCTGCGGAACATGGCGATCTGGTCGAACTCCCCTTCCACATTGATTCCATAGGTCTGCGCCAATTGCGGGATCAGGTTTCCCCGATAGCGCTGCCCGTTGCGCTGGATGCCGCAGATCTTGTCAAAGAACGAAGACAGCACCCGGGTGTAGGGGTTGCGCACGAAGGTGAAGGCGAAGGTGTCCTTGTGGCGCACGTTTTCCTCGATCGGCCCATGGCTGCGCTCCTGGGCCCATTTGTGCAGCCCTTCCTGCGCATCATGAATGTCGCCATCGTAGAAACTGCCGTGGTCGGAGTAATACATGATCTGACCAATGGTCGAGCAGGCGCATTTCGGGACCACCCGATAGACAACGCTTTCACTTTCGGTCATCCATGTGCCGGGGAAGCCCATCGGGAAATACCTTCGTTAACCTTGAATGCCCTTTTACCGGCCGTGGGTTGAAAAAAAGCAAATTTCTGAGGTTTCTTCAATCCTTCACAAGGAATAGACGTTACTTCGAAGAGCAGGCAATCAAGGAAACACGTTGGCGCAAATCGCCTACATCCTTCTGTGTCACAAGAATGTTGCCTCGATCGCCGAACAAGCCCGGCGGTTGACGGCGACCGGCGACGTGATGGCAATCCACTTCGATGCCCGCGCTTCGGCCACCGAGTACCAGCTTTTGCGCAATGAACTGGCGGATCTGCCCGGCGTGGTCTTTCCCAAGACCCGGGTGAAATGCGGCTGGGGCGAATGGAGCCTGGTGGAGGCCACGCTGAAAGCGGTCGAGGCCGCGGTGGATGCCTTTCCCCGGGCCACCCATTTCTACATGCTTTCAGGCGATTGCATGCCGATCAAGACATCGGAACACGTCCATGCCTATCTCGAAGACCGGGATGTGGATTTCATCGAATGCAATGATTTCTTTGACAGCGACTGGATCAAGACCGGCTTCAAGGAAGAGCGGCTGATCTATCGCCACTGGTTCAACGAACGCACCCAGGCGCGGCGGTTCTATGCCGCCTACAACGTGCAGAAGCGGCTCGGCCTGACCCGCAAGGTGCCCGGCGGCCTGCGCATGATGATCGGCAGCCAATGGTGGTGCCTGCGCCGCCATACGATCGAGGCGATCCTCGACTTCACCCGGCAACGGCGCGACGTGCTGCGGTTCTTCCGCACCACCTGGATCCCCGATGAGACCTTCTTTCAGACCCTGGTGCGCCATCTGGTGCCCGAAAACGAGATTGAGAATCGCACGCTCACCTTCCTGATGTTCTCGGATTACGGGATGCCGGTCACCTTCCACAATGACCATTACGAGATCCTGCTCGCGCAGGATTTCCTCTTCGCCCGCAAGATCAGCACCGAGGCGGAGGAGCTCAAAAAGAAGCTGGGCGCGCTCTATCTGGAGCGCGGCGTGCACTTCCGGATCTCCAACGAAGGGCAGCGGTTGTTCAGATTCCTGACCGGACAGGGGCGGATCGGCGAACGCTTCGCACCCCGGTTCTGGGAAAAGGATTCCACCATCGGGCGCGAACGGCGCCTGCTGATCGTGACCTGCAAGAAATGGCACGTGGCCAAGCGGCTTCTCGACCGCATCGGCGCGGTATCGAACCTGCCGACCATCGAATATCTCTTTGACGAGGAAGCCACCGCCATGCCCGATCTGGGCGGCATTCAGGCGACGCTGGCCAAACGCACCCGGCATCGCCGGGCATTGATGCGAATGTTGTTCGAATATTTCGAAACCGACGAATTGCTGATCTGCCTCGATCCCTCGAACCTTGACCTGTTCAAGGATTTCTACGCCGACCGCAGCGAGACCCGGATGCTCGAGATCGACTGCACCTATGCCGACACCTATCTGGAAGGCCATGCCAAACGGGTGGGACTGGCGGGCGAACATACCGGAGCAGACGCTTTCCGCCGTCTGATCCCCACCGTGCGCAACGATGTCTTCCGGGAAAGCGAGTTGATCCGCGATCAGAATTTTCCCGAATTCTACCGCATCCGCGAAAAATCCGGCGCCGAGGAAAACGCAGCCCCGCTGGCCGATTTTCTCGGGATCGACCGCTCCAAGGCGATCGATGTGCTGAAAACCGATTACCTCTTTGTCGACTAGGGAATGACATGGCCTACACGTATGACGACCAGAACATCTTTGCCAAAATTCTGCGTGGCGAGATCCCCAATGACACGGTGCGCGAAACCGAGCACAGCCTGGCATTCCGGGATATTCAGCCCCAGGCGCCCGAACATGTTCTGGTGATCCCGAAAGGCGCCTATGTCACGGCGGACGATTTCGCCGCCCGGGCCAGTGATGCCGAAATTGCCGATTTCTGGCGCTGCTTTGCCACTATCTGTGCCGATCTGGGGGTGACCCCGGACACCGGTGCCGGCTACCGGATCATTTCCAACGCAGGCCACGACGGCGTGCAGGAAGTGCCCCATTTCCATCTGCATATTCTCGCCGGGCGCCCGCTGGGCCGGATGTTGAATTCGTGATCCGCAAGCGCTAGTCGAAAGCAGGACATTCCGAAGGTGAGCCAGACCATGACCAGCGACACAACACGCCCCCCCGAACCGCCCGAGGTCGAGGAAGTCACCCGCAGCCGCATCGCCTGCGACGGCGGTGAAGGCGCTTTGGGTCACCCCCGCGTCTGGCTGTCGATCGACCCGCAGACCGGCTGGGTCGAATGCCCCTATTGCGACAAACGCTACGTGCTCGCCGGGCAATGAACCGCTAAAAACCGGTCCAATGTTTCCGATATAGAAACATTGGCCCGTTTCCAGAAATACTATTTCCAATCAGAGCACTACACGTAGAAAGTGTAAGGCTTTCGAAGGTTTCGTGCTAAAGTTATCCACAGAAATATGAAGGGCAGAATTTTTCCGGTTCAAAAAAACTGAGGTAACAGTTTTGGGGCTTGAGAAGGAAAAAACCCGACAGACTTTCGGGCCGCAGGATCTGGGCATACTCGACACACCGCCATCGCGCGCCTTGCGTACTGTGGTGGAACTCTGTGCCCATGCGCTCAAAAGCCCGGTGGCGGCGCTGTTCATCTTTGATGATGCGGCAGGAGAGCTGTTTCTGAACACGGCGGTCGGGCTTGAAACCCAGACCAGCGGCGGGATCGGCCTGCCGCTCTCTGGCTCGCTGGCCTCCCATGTGCGCAGCGAAAACCGGGTGGTCCGGATCGACAATCTGCTGCACCCGCCCTTTGACACCTCGGTCGAGCACATGCGATTCGGCGCCCAGTCCTTTATTGGCGGTGTCGTGTGCGGCCCGATGGACGATCCGATCGGCGTGCTGGCGGCGATGCATCGCGGCCAACACAACTGGACCCTGCAGGAGGCCAAGCTGGTGGGCGACATGGCCTATCTGATCTCACAGCAGATCATGCTCAAAGCCAGTTTTGCCACGCTCAAGATCATCTCGGCAGAACGGCGCGTCCACCCGATCTGATCCGCGAAAAAATACCCTACAAAACAGAAGGTTGACCTGCGCTCGACGCTCAACCTTCTTCGGAACAATGACGCCGGAACGCCCGCTTCAGCAGGTCCAGCTCGGCGCGCAGAAGCGAAAGTTCCGCCAGCGCATCGGCGTCCAGCGCCTCCCCGGCCAGAAGTGTCTCATGGGCCAGCGCCGCGCCAGTCTCCGCATCCTCGATCACAAAGGTCTGCATCCCGTCCGACAGACGCTCGACGGGCAGAGGAAACCGGACCAGCCATTCCGCCCGCCCCTCTCCCGCAGCTTCGGTCGCAATCGTCTCGGGCTCGCCCAAAAGCTCATCGCGATGCCAGAGCCGCAGCCGCGGTGTCATCGCGCGCGGTGCCGACAGGAGCCCTTCCCAGACCCCTTCGCTCAACCGCAACTTGGTCAGCATCACATCCGCCATCGCCACCGCCCTCAGAATTCCGCCCGCGGACGCCGCGAAAGCGTCACGTCGCGCAGGGTGATCTGGTTCATTTCCGGACCTTCAAAGATCAGATCCAGCCAGGCCCGCTCCACGCGCGCCTCGTCCATATGGGTTTCGGAAAGATCGAACTCGACCTCATATTCCCCGTTCGAACCGGAGAACTCGCGCACCAATTGTTCCACATTGGGGCCGTGGCGCACGTTGATCCGGCCGAAAACTTCCAGCGGCTTTTCGGTCTCGATCCGGATATCGAGCCGGATCAGATGCCGAAGCGACAATCCGTCCACCGCCGGGGGCGGCAGGTTCACCACCAGACTCAGGAAAGAGCCGTCAAAACGGAACACATCCATGCGGACGCCATAGGGCGCGATATCCTCGGCGCGATGGTTGCGGGTCTGCCGGATCGACAATTCGCTGAGCGCGCAATCGTGAAACAACCGGGCTTCCTGACCAATGGCGATCTTCGTTTCGGCCATCGCATGGCCCGCGCCCTTGACCGGCCCCGCCCAAAGCTCCGGACGCCAGGCCCAGTCGGAATGCATCGGTCGACGGATCGCGGCCTGCCCGGCGGCGGGCAAGGCCAGCCGCCCTTCGGTCACATGCAGCACCTCATCCACATGGCGGCTGAGCGCCCGTGCCCGCGCGCGCAGCGCCTTCAGCGCGGTGGGGTCAAGCGTCTCCGCCCCCGCCGCGGCCTTCCGCCAACGGGTCAGCGTGCGCTTCTCGATCAGGCCTGCAAATGGTCCGCTCATCCATGTGCCTCTGGGTTTGGCCGATATCTTACCTTTGGGGAGGTTAACGAAGCAACCTGCAAGCCCGGGTCTTCATGAAAATTAAAACAATATCGGACGTCAGCCGGCGTTCACCGCGATCAGATGGTCAATCTGTGCCTCCAGGGCGTCAAAGCCCTCGTCGGCCTCCAGCGGGTCCTCCGCAAGGCCGAAAAGCGACACCGACACCATCCGCCCACGCAGACCAAAAAGACCGCGCCAGGAGATCGGCGTTTGCGCCGCCGCCGGGCTGTCATCCCGCATCCGCAGGACCAGCCGGTCTTCATCGCTGCGCATCTCAAGCAGATCGACCCGTCCGGCGTCACCATCCCGGGCAAGCGAAGCGCGTCCGGGGGCTGTCGAAAGATGGGCTTCCAGCGCCGCGGGCGGCGGCAGGGGCGCGCCGGGGGCGTCGATTGTCACCGTCACCAGCCCTGCGACTTCGGGGCGTGCGCCCAGCGGGTCTTGCGCCAGGGCGGCGCAGGAGCCAAAGACCACAACCGCGACATCGCCGCGGGTCCGGCTGGAGCGTTGATCCACGCACCAGCCGCTCGCTCCCTCGATCACCAGCCCGTCGGAGAGGGCCACCTTGCGGGTGACCTCGTCGGCGCCGGAGAAAGGGTTGGCGCATCCGGTCAGGGCAAGCAGTGCCGCCCCGACCAACGCGTCAGAGATCCGCATAGATGTGCTTTTCCTCTTTCGCCCCCGGATGGGTCACCGCACCCAGGCGGGTCGAGCCCACAAGCTGGGCATATTTCCAGAGCGCGCCCGAGGAATAGATGGTCTCGCGCGGGGTATAGACCCGTTCGGCCAGTTCCTCATCCGTCAGGTCTACGCTGATTTCGCCGGTAATTGCGTTGATGGTGATCACGTCGCCATCGCGCAGCTTGCCAATCGGGCCGCCACGGGCGCTTTCCGGGCCGACGTGACCGACGCAGAAGCCGCGCGTTGCGCCAGAGAAGCGGCCATCGGTGATGAGGGCGACTTTCTTGCCCATGCCCTGACCGGAAAGGGCGGCGGTGGTGGCGAGCATTTCGCGCATGCCGGGGCCCGAGGCCGGGCCTTCGTTGCGGATGACGAGGACTTCGCCTTCTCTATAGGCGCGCTGTTTCACGGCCTCGAACGCATCTTCTTCGCATTCAAAGACACGCGCGGGGCCGGTGAAAACCTGTTCCTCTTCGGCCATGCCGGCCACTTTCACGATGGCGCCTTCGGGGGCGACATTGCCCTTGAGGCCCACGACACCGCCGGTCTTGGTGATCGGCTTTTCGATCGGATAGATCACCCGGCCATCGGCCCAGCCTTCGATCTTGTCAAGCGCTTCGCCGATGGTTTCGCCGCTGGCGGTCATGCAATCTTCGTGAATGAGACCCGCCTTGCGCAGCTCCTTCATCACGATGGGCACGCCACCGGCTTCGTAGAGATCCTTGGCCACGTACTGACCGCCCGGCTTCAGATCGACGAAATAGGGCGTGTCGCGGAAGATCTCGCAGACGTCATCCAGATCGAAGTCGATCCCGGCCTCATGGGCGATGGCGGGCAGGTGCAGACCGGCATTGGTCGACCCGCCGGTGCAGGCCACCACGCGGGCGGCGTTTTCCAGCGACTTGCGGGTCACCACGTCGCGGGCGCGGATGTTCTTTTCCAAAAGGTTCATCACGGCGAGACCCGAGGCGGTCGCATATTGGTCGCGGCTTTCGTAGGGCGCGGGGGCACCCGAGGAGTTCAGCAGTGCGAGACCGATGGCTTCGGAGACGCAGGCCATGGTGTTGGCGGTGAACTGGCCACCGCAGGCACCGGCCGACGGGCAGGCGACCTTTTCCAGCGCGCGCAATTCCTCATCCGAGTTCTGGCCCGCCTGGTGACGGCCGACCGCTTCGAACACGTCCTGGACGGTGACATCCTTGCCCTGGAACCGGCCCGGCATGATCGAGCCGCCATAGATGAACACCGACGGCGTGTTGAGCCGCACCATGGCCATCATCATCCCCGGCAGGGATTTGTCACAGCCGGCAAGACCGACAAGCGCATCATAGCAATGGCCGCGCATGGTCAGTTCGACCGTGTCGGCGATGGCTTCGCGCGAAGCGAGCGACGAGCGCATGCCCTCGTGGCCCATGGCGATGCCGTCGGTCACGGTGATGGTGGTGAATTCCCGGGGCGTGCCGAAGCCTTCCTTGACGCCGAGCTTGACCGCCTGGGCCTGTCGATTGAGCGCAATGTTGCAGGGCGCCGCTTCGTTCCAGCAGGTGGCCACACCGATGAACGGCTGGGCAATCTCCTCTTCGGAAATCCCCATCGCATAATAGTAGGACCGATGCGGCGCGCGGGCCGGGCCCATGGTCACATGACGGCTTGGCAGATTGGTTTTGTCGAACTTTTTCTTGAGCATGGCTAGCCTCCGGAACTTGCGTTCAATGGCATAGACCCGTGGGCGGGAAGGAGCAAGAAGAACAGGGGATTTTTCGGCGCCGCCCACCCCTTGGAGACAGGGCCATTCCCCCATAGGTTGCCCCCATGTCCTACGCCCGCCACGCCCTCATGGTCGAACCCGCCCGCATGCGCCCTGCCCTCTGGCGGCTGATCCTTGGCATCGCCACGGTGGTGGCGCTCGGCTTTCTCTGGGCGGCGGGGCTGTTCTCGGTCCTCGGCCTGGTGCTGGAGGCGGATCAGGCGCGCGCCCTGTTCGACGGCCTGAACGCCCGACAGGTCGGCCCCGGCGGCACGATCCTCGCACTCGCGCTGATCGCCGGGATTTTTCCCGCGACGCTGATCGCCGCCGCCGTCTGGCACGGACGCCGCCCCGGCACGCTCTTTGGTCCCCGCGCGCGCGGCCTGCGCCATTTCACCGCCGCCGCCGGGCTGACCTTCGCGGTGATGGTGGCACTTCTGCTGCTTTCCCTGCCCTTCACCGCCCCGCCCCGGCCCAACATGGATCCCGGCCTCTGGCTCACCTGGCTGCCCTTGGCTCTCACGGCCCTTCTTTTCCAGACCGGCGCTGAGGAGCTGCTGTTTCGCGGGTATCTACAAAGCCAGCTGGCCGCGCGGTTCAGATCACCGGCGCTCTGGCTGATTCTCCCCTCCATCGGTTTCGCGCTTCTCCATCTCGGCCCCGGCCTGTCGCCGGTCTTTCTGGCCTTCATGGCCCTTGGCACCTTCACCTTCGGCCTGATGGCCGCCGATCTCACCGCGCGCACGGGCAGCCTCGGGGCAGCCTGGGGGTTTCACTTTGCAAACAACGTCTTGGCGCTGCTCGTGCTCAGTTCGGACAGCACCCTTGCCGGGCTCAGCCTCTACCTTGCGGCGGAACCGGTGAATGAAATGACGCAATTCACCCCTCTGCTTCTGGCCGATCTTCTTATCATCACATCAGTCTGGCTGGTGCTGCGGCGGGTGCTGACCGAGTGATTGCAATTCCCCGCGCCCGGCCTTAACTGAGCGTAAATCATCAAGGGGCAGGCCCATGAACTGGATTTCGAACTACGTTCGGCCCAAGATCAACTCGCTCTTCTCGCGCCGGGAAGTGCCTGAAAATCTATGGACCAAATGCCCCGAATGCGGGACCATGCTGTTCCACCGCGAATTGACCGAAAACCTCGGCGTCTGCACCGCCTGTGACCATCACATGCCGCTCACCGCCCGCGACCGGTTGACCGCGCTTTTCGACAACGGTGTCTTCACCGAGGTCGAGGTACCCCAGCCGACCGCCGACCCGCTGCAATTCCGCGACCAGAAACGCTATCCCGACCGGCTGAAGGCCGCCCAGAAGGGCACCGGCGAAAAGGAAGCGATGCTGGTGGCTGAGGGCGAGATCGCCCGCGCCCCCATCGTCGCCGCCTGTCAGGACTTCACCTTCATGGGCGGCTCCATGGGGATGTATGTGGGCAATGCGATCATCGCGGCGGCCGAACGGGCCGTGGAACGCAAACGCCCGCTCATTCTGTTCTCCGCGGCCGGCGGCGCCCGCATGCAGGAAGGCATCCTGTCGCTGATGCAGATGCCGCGCACCACCGTGGCGGTGGAGATGGTCCGCGAGGCGGGCCTGCCCTATATCGTCGTGCTCACCCATCCGACCACCGGCGGCGTGACCGCCTCCTATGCGATGCTGGGCGACGTGCATATTGCCGAACCCAATGCGCTCATTTGTTTCGCCGGGCCGCGCGTCATCGAACAGACGATCCGCGAGAAACTGCCCGAAGGGTTCCAGCGTGCCGAATATCTGCTGGATCACGGCATGCTCGACCGGGTGACCCACCGCAAGGATATGAAGGACGAGCTGGTGCGCATCACCCGGATGCTGATGAGCCTGCCACCCGCCGTGGCCGGTGACCTGCCGCCCCCCGACGCCTCGACCGCGCCGGCTCAGGACGAGCCCGCTCTGGCCGAGGCCGAGGCCAGCCAAGACTGACCTGCATATGACCCGTTCTTCGTCGTCGGACGCCGTGCTTGAACGCATGATGCGCCTGCATCCGAAGGTGATCGACCTCACCCTCGACCGGATGGGCCGCTGCCTCGAGGCGGTCGGCCAGCCCCATCAGACCCTCCCGCCCGTCATCCATCTGGCCGGCACCAATGGCAAGGGCTCGACCCAGGCGATGATCCGCGCCGGGCTGGAAGCTGCGGGACAATCGGCCCATGCCTATACCTCGCCCCATCTGGCGCGGTTTCACGAACGCATCCGCGTCGCGGGCAAGCTGATTTCCGAACCCGATCTGACCGCGCTTCTCGACAAAGTCTATGAGGCCAATGGCGGCGAGACGATCACCTATTTCGAGATCACCACGGTGGCGGCCTTCCTCGCCTTTGCCGAAACGCGGGCCGATTGGACTTTGCTCGAGGTCGGGCTTGGCGGACGCCATGACGCGACCAATGTGGTGGATGAGCCCCGCCTGACGGTCATCACCACGGTGGATCTGGATCACCAGCAATTCCTGGGCGAAACCATCGGCGACATCGCCTATCAGAAGGCCGGGATCATCAAGAAGGGCGTGCCCGTGGTGGTCGGCCCCCAGCATGACGAAGGCCTTGAGGTGATCGAGGCCGAGGCGGCAAAGTTCCACGCGCCGGTGATTGCCCATGGTCAGCAATGGAATGCCTGGGAAGAACGCGGGCGGATGGTCTATCAGGACGAGAACGGCCTTCTGGACCTCCCCCTGCCGAACCTGCGCGGACCGCATCAGATCGGCAATGCGGGCATGGCGATTGCCGCCCTGCGGCACCTGGGATTTGGCGAAGAAGCCGCCATTGGTGCTGTGACGAACGCGTTCTGGCCTGCCCGGATGCAGCGGTTGAAGGAAGGCCCGTTGATCGACGCGGCACCGGAGGCCGAGCTTTGGCTCGATGGCGGGCACAACCCGGCGGCCGCTGATGCGCTGGTGGCGACGCTGGCCACGATGCCCAAACGCCCGACCCATCTGATCTGCGGCATGCTGATGACCAAGGATGTGACCGGCTACATGGCACCAATTGCCGAGATCGCCGACAGCCTCCATGCGGTGGCGATCCCCGGCGAAGCGGCGACATTGCCCGCGGAAGAGACGGCGAAAGCCGCCGAAAGCGTGGGGATTTCCGCAACGGTGGCCCCGTCGGTGGCCGAGGCTCTGGCCGCGATCATTGCCGAGGAACCGCAGGCACGGGTGCTGATATGCGGCTCACTTTATCTGGCGGGTGCCGTGCTGCGGGAGAACGCATAGAGCTTCGGACTCCTGAAGGGAGCAAGAAAAAAGGGCGCCAACTGGCGCCCTTTTTGCTTCTCTGAGACGTGAGACCTTACACGCCCACATCCACAATTGCCTGCGCCAACACCGGCACGGTGGCGGCGTTCAGACCTGCGATGTTCATCCGGCTGTCACCCACCATATAGACGCCGTGCTGCTCACGCATCGCAAGCACCTGTTCCGGCGTGGCCCCGATGCGCGAGAACATGCCGCGGTGCGTCGCGATGAAGTCGAACCGTTCGGAATTGGAGCGCTGGCGGAGTTCCTGGGCCAGTTGCTCGCGCAGCGCCAGCATGCCGACGCGGACGTCTTCCAACTCTGCCTTCCAGTCGGCGCAAAGGGTTGCGTCGTCGAGGATCGTCTGCACCACGCGGGCACCATGATCGGGCGGGAAGGAGAAGTTCTGGCGGTTGAGAAACGCGAGCGTCTTTTGCGCGTCGCCCTGGGATTTCGCCTCGGGCGCGATGGCCATCAGCATGCCGGTGCGTTCGCGGTAGACGCCGAAGTTCTTCGAACAGCTGGCCGCGATCAGCATTTCGGGCATCTGGGAGGCCAGGAGGCGGACGCCTTGCGCGTCTTCTTCCAGACCGTCGCCAAAGCCCTGATAGGCGATGTCGATGAAGGGCACGGCGCCTTTTGCCAGCAGATGGTCGGCCACCACCTGCCATTCCTCGAGGGTCAGGTTGGCACCGGTGGGATTGTGGCAGCAGCCGTGCAACAGCACCACGTCGCCCGATTTCACCTCGGCCAGATCCGCCATCATGCCGTCGAAATCGACCGCGCGGGTGGCGCTGTCGAAATAGCGGTATTCGCGCATCGGCACGCCGAGATAATTTATGATCGTCAGGTGGTTGGGCCAGGTCGGGGTCGAGACCCAGACGGTCGCACCTCTATCGGCATACTGGATCAACTCCATGCCCTGACGGATCGCACCAGTGCCGCCGGGGGTGGCGGCGGCCGCCACACGCTCGGCATCGACCGCATCGGCCAGGATCAGGCGGCGCAGGGCGCTGGTATAGGCCGGGTCGCCCGCAAGGCTGGTGTAGCTCTTGCTGTCCTGGCTTTCGACCAGTTGCCGTTCGGCGGCCTTCACCGCGCGCATCACCGGGGTGACGCCTTCGGCATTCTTGTAGACGCCGACGCCCAGGTCGATCTTGGCCTCGCGCGGGTCTTCGCGGAACAGACGGGTCAGTTCCAGGATTTTGTCGGGCGGTTGCTGGGTGAGATTTGTCAGCATGTCATGTCCTCAACTGGGGATGCGGGAAAGATCGCGGTCACGGGTCAGCACGCGGGTCTTGTCCTCGCGGCGAACGGGCGTGAACCCGTGTTTCTGATAGACAGCCAGCGCGCGGGGATGATCCAGCGTGCAGGTGTTCACGGTGAGTTTCTTGGTGCCGGGGCGGTCCCAGGCGGTCAGGATCGCAGTTTTCAGAAGCCAGCCGCCCAGCCCCTTGCCGACGGCTTCGGGCACCATGCCGAAATAGGCCAGATCGATCACGCCACCGCCCTGTTCCTCGAGCATGAAGAAGCCCTGGGGCCAGCCGTGGTCGTAAAGCGTATAGAGCGCCATCTGGTCGGATTGCAGCCACTCAGCGGTCCGGTCCACCTCCCAGGCGTGCATGTCCTCCCAGGCGTAATCCTTGCCCACCGCATCATAAAGCGTAAGGAACCACCAAACCGGCGGCGTCTCGGCCTTCAGAAGTGCCGCCGTGGACCCGGCCGGCAGATGCGGCCAGTCGAAGGAGGGGCAGGCCTCCATTTCAAGATAGGTGATCGTATAGGCAAGTTCGGTGCCCGCTTTCTGGATCGTCATCCGGTCTCCACTTTCAGATCGTCATACATGCCCCATTCGGACCAGGAGCCGTCATAGAGCGCATGGTGGCGGTGGCCGCAGCGCTCAAGCGCCAGGCTCACGATTGCGGCGGTGACGCCGGAACCGCAGCTGGTGATCGCCGGTTTCGCCATGTCGATCCCGGCCTCGGCAAAAACCGCCTTTAGGTCTTCGACGGGTTTCATCGTGCCATCCGCGTCGAGCAGGGTCGCGAAATGGACACAGGTCGAGCCGGGGATACGCCCCGACCGCAGACCTTCGCGCGGCTCGGGTGCCTCGCCCCGGAACCGTTCGGGCGACCGGGCGTCGAGGATCTGGTAATCGCCGAGCTTGGAGGCGGCGGCGACCTGGGTCACATCCTTGACCATCTGGTTCTGCAGCGACACGGTGATATGCCGGTCGCGCATTACCGGCTCCACGTCTTCCACCGCACGGCCCTCGGCCTGCCATTTCGGAAGGCCGCCGTCGAGCACCGCCACATCCATCTTGCCCATCAGCCGCATCAGCCACCAGACCCGGGGGGCCGAGTAGATCCCGGCCCCGTCATAGACCACAATCTGATGCCCATCACCCACGCCCATGGCGCGCATCCGCGAGACGAATTTCTCGACCGGGGGCACCATGTGGGGCAATTCCGAACGGTGGTCGGAAATCTCGTCAATGTCGAAGAAGCGCGCCCCGGGAATATGCGCCGCTTCGTATTCGGCGCGCCCGTCACGGCCCGCGCCGGGCAGATACATGGAGGCGTCGAAGACCCGCAAATCGGGATCGTTCAAATGGCGTTCGAGCCAGTCCGTCGAAACAAGAGTTCTGGGATCATCGGTCATGAATTTACCTTCTCAAGCGTCAACTTCTGCTATGCCCTCTGCCCCGTCCTTGCAAGCGTTGCGCGCGATTGTGGGGGGCGTATCCTTGGTTTAGGGTAACAAAACCAAAACGGAGAGGTGGAAAGCGGTGTGACCGTGCTGGCAAAATATGCGCGCCTCGAGGCCGAAGGCATCTGGCGGCCAGAGCCCTACGCCCAGCGCCGCGACGTGATCGTCTCGATCGGCGAAGCGACGATCACCATTGCCGGTTTCAATGGCGGCGCGCTCGCCCATTGGTCGCTGCCAGCGATGACGCGGATCAACCCGGGCGAAATTCCGGCGCTCTACAAGCCCGGGCCGGAGACGCCGGAGCTTCTTGAAATCGCCGATCCCGAAATGATCGCGGCGGTGGACAAGGTGCTGAAATCGATCCGCAAGGGACACCGTCCGAAAGGGCGCGGGCGCTGGGGGCGGCTTGCCGTCGGCGCGGCGATCCTGGCGGCGGCACTCCTCTGGCTGCCCGAGGCGATCACCCGCTACACGGCCTCGCTCGTCCCCGGCGTGGCGCGGGTCGCCATCGGCGAGGACCTGCTGGGCGAACTCGACCGGGTCGCGGGCGCGCCCTGCGCAGCCCCCGCGGGGCTGCGCGCGCTTGATGCGCTCGAAGCCCGGCTCTTTGACGGAACACCCACCCGGCTGATTGTCCTGAACTCGACCCTCGCCGGCACCACACACCTGCCTGGCGGGACGATCCTGATCGGCCATACGCTGGTCGAAGACCATGAAACGCCCGAGGTGCTGGCGGGCTATCTTCTGGCCGAAGACATTCGACGCAGCGAGACCGATCCGCTGGCCCGGCTTCTCGATGCGGCCGGGTTGCGCGCGGCCTTGCGGCTTCTGTTGCAGGGCAAGGTCAGCGCGGCGGATCTGAAACCCATGGCCGAGGCGGTGGTCGCCGATCAGCCGTCACCTGTGCCGGAACCTGCCCTGCTTGCCCGGATGAACGCGGCGCAGGTGCCCCCGGCCCCCTATGGCTATGCGCTTGATTTCTCGGGCGAAAGCACCGCGCAACTGGTTGCGGTCAGTGACGCGACCCTGCCGCCCATCCTCAATGATGACAACTGGATCGCGCTGCAACGCATCTGCGAAGATTGATCACTTGGTGCCGAACATCCGGTCGCCGGCATCGCCCAGACCGGGAATGATATAGCCCTTTTCGTTGAGCTTTTCGTCCAGCGCGGCCGTCACGATCGGCACATCGGGATGGGCTTCCTTCATCCGCGCGACCCCTTCCGGCGCGGCCAGCAGGCAAAGAAAGCGGATGTTTTTCGCACCCTTCTCCTTGATCAGATCAATGGCGGCGGCGGAGGAATTGCCGGTGGCCAGCATCGGATCAACCGCGATCACCAGCCGTTCATCGAGCTCATTGGGCAGCTTGCAATAATATTGCACCGGCCGCAGGGTTTCCTCGTCCCGGTAGAGCCCGACGAACCCAACGCGCGCAGACGGGATCAGGTCGAGCATGCCATCAAGCAGACCATTGCCCGCCCGCAGGATCGACACCAGCGCCAGCTTGCGGCCATCCAGAACCGGCGCCTCCATTTCCATGATCGGAGTGTCGATGGTCCGCGTGGTCATCGCCAGACCCCGGGTCACCTCATAGGCCAAGAGCGTCGAGATCTCGCGCAAAAGCTGCCGGAAAACAGCCGTGGACGTGCCCTGATCGCGCATGAGCGTCAGCTTGTGCTGCACCAGGGGGTGATCGACGATGGTAAGGTGCTCGCTCATGGTGCTGTCCTTCGACTCAAAGAAAAGAGGTTCCCGGACCTTCTACGCCCAGCCCCAGATGGGACGCAACCGAGGCGGCCACATCGGCGAACCCCACCTGCCCCACAGGTTTCGCGCCAAGGCCATATCCGACGACCGGCACCCGCTCGCGGGTGTGGTCGGTGCCGGTCCAACTGGGATCATTGCCATGATCGGCGGTAAAGAGCGCCAGATCGCCCGGGCGCATCCGGCCGAAGAGGCGCGGCAGTTGCGCGTCGAACCATTCGAGCG
Source organism: Silicimonas sp. (assembly GCA_025800205.1). Classification (GTDB taxonomy): domain Bacteria; phylum Pseudomonadota; class Alphaproteobacteria; order Rhodobacterales; family Rhodobacteraceae; genus CALKXV01. The sequence goes on from JAOXSD010000322.1 coordinate 23,381, forward strand.
CGCGGGCGTACCCCGCAATGTCGCGACGGTGGCCGTAAACGGAATCGAACTCGACAAAATTGGCGAAGGTCAGGCTGCCCTCCTCGGCCTCGCCGCCAAGGCGGATCAGATGTTCCATCAGATCGGCATCGGGGCCTTTGACCACATCCGTGATGCCCTGCATCGAGAAAATATCACCGATCTTGCCCACCGCATGGACCGGGCGGCCTGCCCCCTGCGCCCAGTCACAAAGCGTCGGCGCAGGCGGGGTGATGGCAAAGTCGCGGCGGTTCGGCGTGCGGGTGAAATTGCCCGGCTCACCGACAAAAGGGCGCGCGATCACGCGGCCAATCTTGCGGGCGTGCAGCATCGGGGCGAGCCCCTTGCAAAGCGCAAGCAGCCGGTCGAGGCCGAAATGCTCTTCATGGGCGGCGATCTGGAAAACGCTGTCGGCCGAGGTGTAGCAAATCGGTTGGCCGGTGCGGATGTGTTCGGCGCCGTATTCCTCGATGATCGCGGTCCCCGGGGCGTGGCAATTGCCCAGGATGCCGTCCGCGCCCGCCAATCGGGCCGCCTCGGCGCTGACATCTTCGGGAAAGCTTGGCACCGTGTCGGGGAAGTAGCCCCAATCCCAGGGCACCGGCACACCGGCCAGTTCCCAATGGCCCGACGGGGTGTCCTTGCCCTTCGACACTTCGGTGGCCGCGCCCCAGAGGCCGGTCGGGAACGCATTCATTCCCGGCATATCGGCACCGGACGCCAGTTTGACCGCCGCGCCCAGACCCAGCGCACCCAGGTTCGGCATGTGAAGCGGACCGCTGCGCCCTGCCTCGGCCCGTCCGTCCGCACAGGCAGCCGCGATATGGCCGAGCGTGTTGGCGCCGGTGTCGGGCACATCGCCATTGAAAAACCGATCCGCATCGGGCGCGCCGCCCGCGCCCACCGAATCCATCACGATCAGAAATGCCCGCGCCATCAGCCCACCCGGTCCAAAATCAACGCCCCTTTCCCCGGCGCTTCGCCAATTTCGACCGCTTTCAAAAACGCCCGCTCCGCCGCATCCGCCGCCTTGCCATTGGCCGCATGAAGCCGCGCGATCGGCGCGCCCTTCTCGACCTCGGCGCCCAGCCCCAACATGTCGGAAAACCCGACCGAGGGATCGATGCGGTCGCCCTCGCGCATCCGCCCGCCGCCCAGATGGACCACCGCCATGCCGATGGCGTGACCATCCAAGGCGCGGATATGGCCCGCCTTCGGCGCTTCGATCTCGCGCATCACATTGGCCTCGGGCAGACGCGACCGCCAGCTTTCGCTAAAGCCTTCCGGCCCGCCCAGATCGGCGATCATCGCGTCGAATTTCTCGGCAGCCAGACCCGATTGCAGCGCATCGCGCAGCTTCACCGCGGCCACTTCACGGGCGGTGTCGCGCCCCGACAGAACCATAAGTTCCGCGCCCAGCGCCAGGGTCAGATCGACAAGCCGGGAGTTCGCAGGCGTGGTCAGCGCCTCCATAATCTCTGCGATTTCAAGGGCATTGCCCGCCGAGCGCGCCAGCGGCTGGTCCATGTCGGTGACCAGCGCCAAGGTCGCGCAGCCCGCGCCATTGGCGGTCTTCACCAGCGCCTCTGCCAGCGCCTTCGCTTCCTCGAGCGACCCCATGAAAGCACCCGAGCCGCATTTCACGTCAAGCACCAGCGCGTCCAATCCGGCGGCGAGTTTCTTCGACAGGATTGAGGCGGTGATCAGGTCGATGCTCTCCACCGTGCCGGTCACATCGCGCACCGCGTAGAGCTTGCGGTCGGCCGGCGCGATCTTGCGGCTGGCCGAAACGATGGCGGCCCCGGTGCGGTCGATCATCGCGTGGAACGCCCGTTCGCTCACATCGGTGGACACGCCGGGAATGGCTTCGAGCTTGTCCAATGTGCCGCCCGTATGGCCGAGGCCCCGGCCCGAGATCATCGGATTCGGCGCGCCCACGGCGGCCAGCATCGGGGCGAGCAACAGCGACACACAATCGCCAATCCCGCCCGTCGAATGCTTGTCGACCACCGGCGCGCCCAGATCCCAGGACATCACTTCGCCCGAGTCGCGCATCGCCAGCGTCAGCGCCACCCGCGCCTCTTCCGACAGGCCCCGCAGACAGACCGCCATGGCAAAGGCGCCCGCCTGCGCGTCGGACACAGCCCCCGAGGCAAGCCCCTTGGCGAACCAGTTCAGCTGCGCCTGGGTCGGCTCGCCGCCGTCACGCAAGGTCTCGATGATCGCGCGGGCGTCCATTCAAACGCGCTCCATCTGGGATTTGACGAAAGCGCCGGGCAGCAGGTCTGCGACGGCCATGGTGGTCACCTCGCCCGAAAGCGAGGCAAGCGTGATGACGGCATCGGCTGTTGCAAACTCAAAAATCTTCTGACGACAGCCGCCACAAGGCGTCACCGGCACCGGGCTGTCGGCGATCACCGCGATCTCCGTGAAAGATGTCTCGCCCGCCGCCACCATCGCCGCAATCGCGCCCGCCTCGGCGCAGGTGCCTTGGGGATAGGCCACGTTTTCCACGTTGCAGCCCTGATAGGTTTTGCCAGAGGCGCTTTTCAACGCAGCACCCACCTTGAAATTGGAATAGGGGGCATAGGCGTTTTCGCGCACGGCACGCGCGGCCTCGATCAATGACATGGGCGGATCCTCTGTTTCCGCCAAAGTGCCGCGCGGCGTTTGCAAAGGCAAGTGGTCCGGGCTTGCCCCGTGAGGCAGAACGCCCCATGCTAGTCGGGTTGCCGCCCGGGAAAGCGCGATGTATGAGACGGGCCAGCTGATTTGGATAGTTTAACGTTAAACTATATTCGGGAGGACCCATGAAAGACGATCCGCGCGAGACCACCCTGCGCCAGGCTGCGCTGGATTACCACGAACTCCCGAAGCCCGGGAAGCTGGAGATCCGCGCCACCAAGCCCCTGGCCAATGGCCGCGATCTGGCGCGGGCCTATTCGCCCGGCGTGGCCGAAGCCTGCCTGGAGATCAAGGCCGATCCCATGACCGCCTCGCGCTATACGTCGCGCGGCAATCTGGTCGCCGTGGTCACCAATGGCACCGCCGTTCTGGGGCTCGGCAATATCGGCGGCATGGCCGCCAAGCCGGTGATGGAAGGCAAGGCGGTTCTGTTCAAGAAATTCGCCAATATCGACTGTTTCGACATCGAACTGGACGAGAGCGACCCCGAAAAGCTGGCTGAAATCGTCTGCGCCATGGAGCCGACCTTCGGCGCCATCAACCTCGAAGACATCAAGGCGCCCGATTGCTTCATCGTCGAAAAGCTCTGCTCCGAAAAGATGAACATCCCCGTCTTCCACGACGATCAGCACGGCACCGCCATCGTCGTGGGGGCCGCCGCCACCAACGCGCTCCATGTGGCCGGCAAGAAATTCGAAGACATCAAACTGGTCTCCACCGGCGGCGGCGCGGCGGGCATCGCCTGATTGAACATGCTGCTGAAACTGGGCCTCAAACGGGAAAATGTCTGGCTCTGCGACCTGGACGGTCTGGTCTACGAGGGCCGCGAGGCGGACATGACACCCCAGAAGGCCGAGTTCGCCCAGCCCGGCGGTCCGCGCAGCCTTGATGACGTGATCGAAGGCGCCGACATGTTCCTCGGGCTTTCCGGCCCGGGCGTGTTGACCCCCGAGATGGTGAAGAAGATGACGTCCGAACCGATCATCTTCGCGCTTGCCAACCCGAACCCCGAGATCAACCCGGACGACGCCCGCAAGGCCGCCCCCGATGCGATCATCGCTACGGGTCGGTCGGATGTGCCGAACCAGGTCAACAACGTGCTGTGCTTCCCCTTCATCTTCCGGGGGGCGCTCGATGTGGGCGCGACCACGATCAATGACGAGATGAAGATCGCCTGCGTCGAAGGCATCGCCCGGCTTGCGCGCGCCACCACGTCAGCCGAGGCCGCCGATGCCTACAAGGGCGAGGAAATGACCTTCGGGCGCAATTATCTGATCCCGAAACCCTTCGACCCCCGGCTGATGGGCGTCGTCGCCTCGGCGGTGGCGGGCGCTGCGATGAA
>JAOXSD010000340.1 GCA_025800205.1 Silicimonas sp.
TTGCGGCACGCGCGCGAGGCGACAGCCTTGCTGACCTGATCGAACACACAGCGGCTGGCCTGATCCGCACTGAGGCTGCGGCGTGAATGCTGCGCTGACCCTTCGTCAACGTTCCGAGGCCGAGGCGTCCCGGCTGCCGCCGCTATTGGCGCGAGCCGAGCATCTGGCGGGCACTGTTTTGTTGGGTGACCATGGTCGGCGACGATCCGGCATGGGGGACGACTTCTGGCAATATCGCCCCGCCCAGATCGGAGACAGCCGCCGGATGATCGACCACAGGCGCTCGGCCCGTGGGGATCAGCAATTCGTGCGCGAACGGGAATGGCAGATCGCGCAGTCGGTCATGCTGTGGGTCGATCAGGGGGCCTCGATGCGCTTTACTTCGGATAAGGCGCTGCCTTCCAAGGCGGATCGCGCCCGATTGTTGGGTCTGGCGACCGCGATCCTTCTTGTGCGCGGGGGAGAACGTGTTGGCCTGACAGGTACAACCCTGCCGCCCCGACGGGGAAATGCGCAGATCATTCGTTTGGCGCAGGCGTGGTCCGAGGACTCGGAGGTCGACTACGCACCACCCGAACACCGCGCCATGATCCCTCACGCCCGTGCGGTGTTCATTTCGGATTTTCTTGGTCCGATGGATGAGGTCGAACTGGCCCTGACCAAAGCCGCAGATCGCGGTGTTCGGGGCGTTTTGTTGCAAGTCCTCGATCCGGGGGAAGAGACGTTTCCCTTCGCGGGGCGAACGATTTTCGAAAGCGTCGGCGGCACCGTTCGGCATGAAACGCTGAAGGCCGGAGAGCTGCGCGACCGGTATCTGGATCGCCTCGCCGCACGCAAGGATGCGCTGACGCATCTGTGCCGCGCAACCGGCTGGCAATTGGGGCTGCACCACACCGGAGATAGCGCGCAATCGGCTCTATTGTGGCTCTATCGTGCGCTGGACGGGGGTGTTCAATGACCG
>JAOXSD010000347.1 GCA_025800205.1 Silicimonas sp.
AAAGCCGCCCAATGGACCGCCACGTCGCTTCTCTTCCTCGTCGCAATCCTCAGCTGGATCGTCTTCTTCACCTTCGATCCTTTCGCCCATGAGAACGGCAGCTACACGGTCACCGTGCTGCGCTGGATCGAAAGCGGCTCGCTGGCCACCGACTGGGCGATCCGCATCGACCGTCTGACCGCGATCATGCTGGTGGTCATCACCACGGTTTCGGCTTTGGTCCATCTCTACAGCTTCGGCTACATGGCGCATGACGAGCATTTCGACGATGCGAAGGAAAGCTATCGCCCGCGTTTCTTCGCGTACCTCTCGCTTTTCACCTTTGCCATGCTGATGTTGGTGACCGCCGACAATCTGGTGCAGATGTTCTTTGGCTGGGAAGGGGTCGGGCTCGCCTCCTACCTGCTGATCGGCTTCTATTTCCGCAAACCCTCCGCGAACGCTGCCGCGATCAAGGCCTGCGTGGTCAACCGGGTGGGGGATTTCGGCTTTGCGCTGGGGATCTTTGCGATCTTCTTCATGGTCGACAGCATCAACTTCTCGGACATCTTTGCCGCCGCCCCGGAACTCGCCACCGCCGAAATCAACTTCCTCGGCACCACATGGCCCGCGATCGAGGTGATCTGCTTCCTGCTCTTCATCGGGGCGATGGGCAAATCGGCCCAGTTCATCCTGCACACCTGGCTGCCCGACGCGATGGAAGGCCCGACGCCAGTCTCCGCGCTGATCCACGCCGCCACCATGGTGACCGCAGGCGTCTTCCTCGTCTGCCGCATGTCACCCCTGATGGAATATGCCGACTGGACCCAGAGTTTCATCGTCTACATCGGCGCCTTCACCGCGTTTTTCGCCGCCACCGTCGGCCTGGTGCAGAACGACATCAAGCGGGTGATCGCCTATTCGACCTGTTCGCAGCTGGGTTACATGTTCGTGGCCGCCGGCGTGGGCGTCTATTCGGTGGCCATGTTCCATCTGTTCACCCACGCGTTTTTCAAGGCGATGCTGTTCCTCGGCGCGGGCTCCGTCATTCACGGCATGCACCATGAACAGGACATGCGGAACTACGGCGGGCTGCGCCACAAACTGCCCAAGACCTATTGGGCAATGATGATCGGCACCCTGGCCATCACCGGCGTTGGCATTCCGCTGACCACCATCGGTTTCGCGGGCTTCCTGTCGAAAGATGCGGTGATCGAAAGCGCCTTTGCCGGTGGCACCGATGCCTCCAGCTTTGCCTTCTGGGCGCTGGTGATCGCCGCGCTTTTCACCAGCTTCTACTCCTGGCGGCTGATCTTCCTGACCTTCTATGGCGAGCCGCGCGGCGACAAGCACACCCATGAACACGCCCATGAAAGCCCCACCGTCATGCTGGTGCCCCTGGGCGTTCTGGCCTTCGGCGCGGTCTTTGCCGGCATGATCTGGTACAAGCCCTTCTTTGGAAGCGAGGACCGGGTGAACGAATGGTTCGGCATCGCCCAATCCAAGGGCGGCGAGGCCCATGCGCAGATGCTGCTTCTGGGCGCGGCCCATGCCGCAGGCGACGCGAAAGACGACCATGGCGATGATCACGCCAAGGAAGCCGCCAAGCCGGGGCAGGGCGCGATCTTCATGCACCCGGACAACCATGTCCTGCATGATGCCCATTATGTGCCGACCTGGGTGCGTCTGAGCCCCTTCATCGCCATGCTTCTGGGCTTCCTCACCGCCTTCCAGTTCTACATCCGTCGCCCGGACCTGCCCGGCAAACTCGCCGACAACCAGCAGATCCTCTACCAGTTCCTGTTGAACAAGTGGTACGTGGACGAGATCTACGACTTCCTCTTCGTGAACCCTGCCAAATGGCTCGGCCGTTTCCTGTGGAAGAAAGGCGACGGGGCGACCATTGATGGCGGTCTGAACGGGCTTGCCATGGGCGTGATCCCCTTCTTCACCCGGCTCGCGGGCCGCGCCCAGTCGGGCTATGTCTTTACCTATGCCTTTGCCATGGTGCTGGGCATTCTTGTCCTGGTGTCCTGGATGACCATCGGGGGGGGGAACTGATCCATGCTTGAGGGTAGCCTTCTCTCTGTCATCACCTTCTTTCCGCTGGTCGGGGCCGCGATCCTTGCGCTGTTCCTGCGCGGCGAAGATGAATTCGTGGCCCGCAATTCCAAATGGGTCGCACTCTTTGCCACCGGCGGGTCGCTGTTTTTCTCGCTCTTCCTGCTGGCAGGGTTCGACGCGTCGAACACCGATTTCCAGTTCGTCGAGGACGCCACCTGGATCCTCGGGCTGAAGTACAAGATGGGCGTCGATGGCATTTCGGTGCTGTTCGTGATGCTCACCACCTTTCTGATGCCGATCACCATCCTCGCCTGCTGGGGCGTGACCCATCGGGTCAAGGAATACATGATCGCGTTTCTGGTGCTGGAAACCCTGATGCTGGGCGTGTTCTGCGCGCTTGATCTGGTGCTGTTCTACCTGTTCTTCGAGGCAGGTCTGATCCCGATGTTCCTGATCATCGGCATCTGGGGCGGCAAGGACCGGATCTATGCGTCGTTCAAGTTCTTCCTCTACACCTTCTTCGGCTCGGTGCTGATGCTGGTGGCGATGGTGGCCATGTATGTGGACGCCCAGACCACCGATATCGTCGCACTTCTGTCGCACAACTTCGGCTCGGACACGATGGAGGTGATGGGTTTCCAGATCGTCGGCGGCATGCAGACGCTGCTCTGGCTCGCCTTCTTCGCCTCTTTCGCGGTCAAAATGCCCATGTGGCCGGTGCACACCTGGCTGCCCGACGCCCACGTGCAGGCCCCGACCGCAGGGTCGGTGGTGCTGGCGGCGATCCTGCTGAAAATGGGCGGCTATGGCTTTTTGCGCTTCTCGCTGCCGATGTTCCCGGTGGCCTCCGACCTGCTTGCAAACTTCGTTCTGTGGCTGTCGGCCATCGCGATTGTCTACACCTCGCTGGTCGCACTGATGCAGGAAGACATGAAGAAGCTGATCGCCTATTCCTCGGTCGCCCATATGGGCTTTGTCACCGCGGGGATCTTTGCCGCCAACCAGCAGGGGCTCGACGGTGCGATTTTCCAGATGATCAGCCACGGTTTCATCTCGGGCGCGCTCTTCCTCTGCGTCGGGGTGATCTATGATCGGATGCACACCCGCGAAATCGACGCCTATGGTGGCCTCGTGAACCGGATGCCCGCCTATGCCACCGTCTTCATGCTGTTCACCATGGCCAATGTCGGCCTGCCGGGCACCTCGGGTTTCGTCGGCGAATTCCTGACCCTGATGGCCATGTTTCAGGCCAACACCTGGGTCGCCGCCGTGGCCGCCACGGGCGTGATCCTCTCGGCTGCCTACGCGCTCTGGCTCTACCGCCGGGTCGTGATGGGAAACCTGATCAAGGAAAGCCTGAAATCGATCACCGACATGAACACCCGCGAACGGGCGATCTTCGTGCCGCTGGTGGTGATGACCCTTCTCCTGGGCGTCTATCCCGCGCTGGTGCTCGACATCATCGGGCCCTCGGTTGCTCATCTTCTGGACGGCTATGACACGGCCGTGGCCGATTTCGCCGCCCAGACCCAGACCGCTCTCAAAGGAGACCACTGATGCAATCGGGAGATCTCTCCATCATCCTGCCCGAGATTGTGCTCGCGGTCTTCGCCATGCTCGGCCTGCTGGTGGGCGCCTATGGCGGCAAGGACAAGCTGGCCAAACCCATGCTCTGGGTCACCGCCATCCT
>JAOXSD010000349.1 GCA_025800205.1 Silicimonas sp.
GGTGCGCGCCGCGATCCTGTCGCGGCAGGGCGCGCCCTATATCCCGCCGGGGGACTATCCCATGTCTCTGCTGGTGATCGGCGGCAGCCAGGGCGCGCGCATCCTGTCGGATGTGGTGCCGCAGGCGGTGGCGGCCCTGCCCGACAGCCTGCTGGCGCATCTGCGGGTCAGCCATCAGGCGCGCGAAGAAGACCGCGCGCGGGTGGCTGAATTCTATGCCAAGAACGGCATCGCCGCCGAGGTCAAACCGTTTTTCGACGATGTGCCCGAACGCATAAGCGAGGCGCAGCTGGTGATTTCACGCTCGGGCGCGTCAAGCATTGCCGATCTCACCGTGATCGGGCGCCCGTCGATCCTGATCCCCTTTGCGGCTGCGGCAGGCGATCACCAGACCGCCAACGCGCGCGGGCTGGTGCAGGCGGGGGCGGCTATCCTGATCCCCGAGAACCGGCTTGACAGCGACACGCTGTCCGAGCACATCACCACGGTTCTGACCAATGATGCGGCGGCCGTGCACATGGCCCATGCGGCACTTGGCGCGGGCATCCCCGATGCCGCGCAGCGCCTGGCCGCTCTGGTCGAAGAATTGGCCGGAAAGGAGACCCCATGACCCCCGCCACCAAACTGCCCGTCGATGTCGGGCCGATCCATTTTGTCGGCATCGGCGGCATCGGCATGTCCGGCATTGCCGAGGTGCTGCTGAACCTGGGCTACCGGGTGCAGGGGTCGGATCTGAAACGCTCGAAGATCACCGAGCGTCTGGCCGGTCTGGGTGCGACGATTTTCGAAGGCCAGCGGGCCGAAAACATCGACGGGGCCGCTGTGGTCGTGATTTCCTCTGCGATCAAGCCGGGCAATGCCGAACTCGATGCCGCGCGGCGTCAGGGGCTGCCGGTCGTGCGCCGGGCCGAGATGCTGGCCGAGCTGATGCGCCTGAAATCCAACGTGGCCATTGCCGGCACCCATGGCAAGACCACCACCACCACGATGGTGGCGACGCTGCTGGATGCGGGCGGGATCGACCCCACCGTGGTCAATGGCGGGATCATTCATGCCTATGGCTCGAACGCGCGCATGGGGCAGGGTGAATGGATGGTGGTCGAGGCCGATGAAAGCGACGGCACCTTCAACCGGCTGCCCGCAACGGTGGCGATCGTGACCAATATCGACCCCGAGCATATGGAGCATTGGGGCGATTTCGATGCCCTGCGCAAAGGGTTCTATGATTTCGTGTCGAACATCCCGTTCTACGGCGTTGCGGTCTGCTGCACCGACCATGCCGAGGTGCAGGCCCTCGTGGGGCGCATCACCGACCGGCGCGTGGTGACCTATGGGTTCAACGCGCAGGCCGATGTGCGCGCGCTGAACCTGCGCTACGAGGGCGGCGTGGCGCATTTCGACATTGCGCTTGCGGCCGAAGATCAGGTGATCGAAGGCTGCACCCTGCCGATGCCGGGCGATCACAACGTGTCGAACGCCCTGTCGGCGGTGGCGGTGGCGCGGCATCTGGGGATGAAGACGTCTGAAATCCGCTCTGCACTGGCCGCCTTTGGCGGGGTGAACCGGCGCTTTACCCGCGTGGGCGAGGTGGATGGCGTGGTGATCATCGACGATTATGGCCACCACCCGGTCGAGATTGCGGCGGTGCTGAAGGCCGCACGGCAATCCTGCGATGGCCGCGTGATCGCGGTGCATCAGCCGCATCGCTATTCGCGGCTCTCGTCGCTGTTCGAGGATTTCTGCACCTGTTTCAATGATGCCGATGTGGTCGGCATTGCCGAGGTTTTTGCCGCCGGTGAAGACCCCATCGAAGGCGCCAGCCGCGATGATCTGGTGGCCGGGCTGGTGGCCCATGGGCACCGGGATGCGCGCGCCATTGAAAGCGAAGACGCGCTGGAACTTCTGGTGCGGGCCGAGGCGCGGCCGGGTGACATGGTGGTCTGCCTTGGCGCCGGTACGATCAGCGCCTGGGCCAACGGGCTGCCCGAACGGCTGTCACGCTCGGCCGCGTGACGCCGGGGCGCTGCCCCGGACCCCGAGGTATTTTCGACAGGAAGAAGGGCAGGGGTTAACCCTTTGTTCACCATGAGGACGCAGGTTTTCTGCGCGGTACAGGCGGAGGCGCCGATGGCCGCACAGGGAGAAGGCGCAAGTCTTCTCGGAGGGGCGTCTGTTGGTGGACGCCCCTTATCAGTTATCAGATCAGGTCCGCCTTGCGGAACAATTCCTTGAGGTCGGTCTCGGGACGGGCGCCGTAATGGCTGATCACTTCGGCGGCGGCCACACAACCCATGCGGCCCGAGACCTCAAGCGATTGGCCGGTGGCATAACCGTAGAGGAAGCCGGCGGCGAATTGATCGCCCGCGCCTGTGGCATCCACCGGCACGATGCGGTTGACGGGGACCACCGCGCGGTCGTCGCCCTGCAGCAGGATCACTTCGTCGCCCGAGCGGGTGCAGACCACCAGGCCCGAGTCTGCGGTCGCCTGTTTCAGGGCCGCGTCCAGATCGGTTTCATAGAGCGATTGCCATTCATGTTCATTGCCGATCACGTAGTCCAGATCGCGCACGAGGCGGCGGAAATCGTCCCGGTGGCGATCGACGCAGAACGGGTCGGAAAGTGCGATACCGGCGCGGCCGCCGGTGTCCTGGCAGAGTTTGGCAGCGCGTTCGAAGGCCTCTTTGCCCTTCGGTTTGTCGTAGAGATAGCCTTCGAGAAACAGGAGCTTGGTGCCGCCTGCCACCTCATCGGCCACGTCATCGGGGCCAAGCTCCGAGGAAATGCCCAGATAGGTGTTCATCGAGCGTTCGCCATCGGGCGAGACGAAGATCATCGAGCGCGAGGTGGGCAATTCGCCCCCCGGCACCGGGGCGTTGACGAAATCGGTGCCGTCCTCGGCCATGGATTTGGCGTAGAACCGCCCCAGCGCGTCGTCATGCACGCGGCCGATGAAGCCGGTGTTGAGGCCGAGATTTCCCAGTCCTGCCAGGGTGTTGGCGACCGAGCCGCCAGGCGCCTGGACCCGTTCCTTCATCGCCGCATAGAGCGTTTCGCCCCGGTCCCGTTCGACCAGCTGCATGATGCCCTTTTCGATCCCCATGAGATCGAGAAAGCTGTCATCCGCAGGCGAGATCACGTCCACCACGGCATTCCCGATGCCGATCACGTCAAATGTCATTCTGTTTTTTCCTCGAACTGGCAGAGGTCGTTTATATGACATGCCTTGCATTTCGGTTTCCGCGCCACGCAGATATAGCGCCCGTGCAGGATCAGCCAGTGATGGGCGTGCTGCTGGAACTCGGCGGGAATATTGTCTTCGATGGCCCGTTCGACCGCATCCACATCCTTGCCGGGCGCGATGCCCGACCGGTTGCCGACGCGAAAGATATGGGTGTCCACGGCCTGGGCGGGCAGGCCCCACCACATGTTGAGGACCACATTGGCGGTCTTGCGGCCGACGCCCGGCAGGGATTGCAGCGCGGCGCGGGACGAGGGCACTTCGCCGCCGTAGTCATCGACGAGGATGCGGGCCATCTTCATCACGTTCTTGGCCTTGTTGCGATAAAGGCCGATGGTCTTGATGTGGTCGATGAGTTTTTCTTCGCCGAGATCGAGCATGTCTTGCGGGGCTTCGACGATCTGGAAGAGCTTTTCGGTGGCCTTGTTCACGCCGGCATCGGTGGCTTGTGCCGAAAGGGCGACCGCCACGGTGAGCGTATAGGCATTGGTGTGGTTCAATTCGCCCTTGGGTTCGGCTTCGGCGTCGCGAAAGCGGGTGAAGATCTCCACCAGGGTCGGGTAGGGCAGTTGCTTGGCCATGCAGGGGTTGTGGCGGATGGGCGGCGAGGGGGCAAGAGGCTTAGGGCGTATAGAGATGGCCGCCGGCCTGCATCACCTGATCATAGAGGTCGAATTCCCGTTTGCGGGCCGCGCGCAGTTTTTCGAGGGTTTCGGGGCTGACGGTCACATCGGCCTCGGCGGAGACATTGCGCCGGTTTTCGGGCCAGCCCTGACCGGTGCGTTCGCGCAGGAAACTGTCGAGCGGTTCGGGGGCTTCGACCGCAAAGAGATGGGTGACGCCGAGGGCGCCGGTGCCATCGGTGCAAAAGCGCCATTGATCGCCGATCCTTGCGTAATCGGGCGGTTCGGGCTGCAGCATCGCGTTGAGGAAGTCGTCGAAACTGACCGAGGCGGTGGATTTCGCGTTCTCGGGGCCAAGGCGGCGGCGGTAGCGATACCAGCTGGCCAGCCGTTCCAGCGGGTGCCTGAGCACCGCCATGGTTTCCCAGCGGTCGCGCCGGTCGAGTTCGGGCACCCGTTCCGGGCGCCGTTCCACCTGGCGGACATTCATGTGTTTTTCGGCCCCAGACACGACGACTGCCCCCGGCGCATCCTGCATTTCTGCTTCCAGCGCCGTGGTGCCCGTCTTGGGGATCGCATAGACCACCATTCCCTGATCCGGGAATACGATCATTCGGAAACTCCGCCCTGTTTTGAAGAAGTATTGGCCGGTTTGGCGGCACCTGCCAAGGGCGGGATGGGAAATTTCGTGTTGCTGCGGCGGAAACGCAAACGGCGGGCCCAAGGGCCCGCCGCGCTGCTCGGTTCAGGGTCTTGCCGTGCGGGACGTCAGTTCGTCGCGCGGATCGAGATTTCGACCCGGCGGTTCTGCGCCCGGCCCTCTGCCGTCTGGTTGGTGGCGATTGGCTGGTTTTCCCCGGCTCCCAGGGCGCGCACGCGGCTGAAGTCCACGCCGCCGTTGAAGAGCGCATTGGCCACCGATCCGGCGCGCCGTTCGGAGAGATTCTGATTGTAGGCCGCATCGCCCCGGCTGTCGGTATGGCCGGTCACGGTGACCAGCGACTGGGGGTATTTGTTGAGGCTGTCGGCCAGCACCAGGAGATCCGAGCGCAGCTGCGGCTTCAGCGACGCGCTGTCGGTGTCGAAGAGCAGCGCATTGGGCATCCGCACCAGCAGCTCGTCGCCATTGTTGATCACCTGGATCTGGCCATTGCCGAAATCATTGCGCAATTCGGCGGCCTGTTTGTCCATGACATTGCCCACGATCCCGCCGGCAAGCCCGCCGACGATGGCGCCCTTGACGATCTCGTCGCCGCGGCTGCCATTGCCGGTGATGGCGCCCAGCACGCCGCCTGCGATGGCGCCCGCGATGGCGCCTTCCTGGGTGCGGTTGCCGTCGGTGCCCGGATATTGCGACGGGTCGCCACAGGCGGTCAGGGTCAAGAGCGCAACACCCCCAATGAGCGCAGATTTCCGGATCATTTGCATTTTCAGCCTCATGTTCTTCACATCTCCAATTGCCGCTATCACCATTGGGCGCCCATGGCGAACCCGAGGATTGCAGCGATGGGCGGAGATCAGCCGAACCGCGCGTGACAGGCAAGAACAGGGGGATGTTATGCCATATCAGGCGGTTTCCGCGGCTTCCCAGGCGAGCATGGTGCGCTTGACCGGCAGGCCCCAGTGGTAGCCGCCAAGCCCGCCGGATTTGCGCAGCGCCCGGTGACAGGGGATCAGCCAGGAGATCGGGTTGCGCCCGACGGCGGTGCCGACCGCGCGCATGGCGGTGGGATGGCCGATCTTGCGGGCGATGTCGGAATAGGTGGTGACATGGCCGGTGGGGATGGTGAGCAGCGCTTCCCAGACCTTGATCTGAAAAGGCGCGCCGATGAGGAAGAGTTTCGCCGTCGCCGTGCCGCCTGCTTCGGGAAAGGCTTCGGCGGCGCGGGGCGCGAGGGTGGTCGGATCCTCGATGAACGTCGCCCGGGGCCAGCGCGACAGCATGTCCGCCATGCAGGCCTCGGCGCCCATTTCGGCGGCAAAGCCGATGCCACAGATGCCGCGCTCGGTGCCCATGATCAGCGCCGGGCCGAAGGCGCTTTCGAACCAGCCCCAGAGGATCGTCAGGCCGGCGCCGCCGCGGGCGTAGTCACCCGGGCTCATGGCTTCCCAGCGCAGGAACAGGTCATGGAGGCGGCCGCCACCCGAAAGACCCACGCGGTCGGCGGTTTCGAGGGTGGTGTGGCGTTCGGCCAGGAGGGATTTCGCGTGATCCAGGGTCAGCCATTGCTGGTAGCGTTTCGGCGAGACCCCGGCCCAGCGGCTGAACAGGCGTTGGAAATGGGCCGGTGAGAGGTTCATCTCGGCGGCGATGTCCGACAGGGTCATGTCGCGGCCGCCTGCGTCGATCAACTCGATCGCCCGGCGCATGAGCTGGTAATGGTATCCGGTGTCGGGGGTATCCATGGGGCATCCTGTCACTGAAACAGCCGTTCGGAACAGGGGTAGCGCCGCACGCGCCCGATGGCGACCCGGATCTTGCGGTAACTTGTCTTGATTGCCGTTATGTTATAACGAAATGGCTCGATGTGATCTGCCGGAGCCTGCCATGGCCAACAATCGCGGTGCCACGACGCTGAAACGGAAGCGCCGGGCGGCCAATCCGATGCGCGAATATGATGCGCTGCCCAAGGAATTGCGGGTCTGGATGGCGGGGGCGGTGCTGCCCTGGCGGGCCGGTTCGGTGCAGGCGGCCTATGGCCGCGCCCTGGCGCGCACCGGGGATGCGGATCTGGCGCTGGCGGAACTGGACCGGGTGCAGGCGGCACTGGTGGCCAAGGATGCGGGCCGGATCTGGGGGCAGACCCATCCGGCTGCGGATCTCTGACCGGCGCCTCCGCGACGCGCCCGGTCTGATGCGGGGCAGGCCTAGTTGGGCAGCAGAACCTTGTCGATCACGTGGATCACGCCATTGGTGGCGGCCATGTCGGCCACGGTGACATTGGCGTTTTCCACCGTGACCCCGTCCTTGCCGTTCACGTGGAGCATCTGGCCTTCGAGGGTGCCGACCCGCAGCCGCTCTCCGGCAAGCTGATCCGAGGTCACCGCGCCGGGGACCACGTGATAGGTGAGCACTTTGACCAGTTCGTCCCTGTTTTCGGGCATCAGGAGCCTGTCCACCGTGCCTGTTGGCAGGGCGTCGAAGGCGCCATTGGTGGGGGCGAAGACGGTGAAGGGGCCGTCGCCTTTCAGCGTGTCCACGAGACCGGCGGCGTCGAGCGCGGTCACCAGGGTCGAAAAACCGTCATTTCCCGAGGCGATATCGACAATGTCACCGCCGTTGTCATCGGGCACCGTGCCGCCACAGCCGGCCGTGAGGCCAAGTACGGCGAGGCCCGCGAGCGCTGTCAATGTGGTTCGTCTGTTCATCAATCTGTCCTGATCATCAAAATGCAAAGGCGGCCCCCGGAGGGACCGCCCGCAGTCCTATCAGCTTTCCGGCAGAATGACTTTATCGATCACGTGAATGACGCCGTTCGAGGTCTCAATGTCGGCGGTCACCACGGAGGCTTCCTGCACCATCACGCCATTGTCGAGGTCGATCATCACATCCGAGCCCTGCACGGTGGTGGCCATCATGTCATCGGTCAGATCGCCGGACATCACCTTTCCGGGCACCACGTGGTAGGTGAGTATCGCGATGAGCTGATCCTTGTTCTCGGGCTTCAGCAGGTTTTCGACCGTGCCTGCGGGCAGGGCGGCGAAGGCCTCATCGGTGGGGGCGAAGACGGTGAAGGGGCCGTCGCCCTTGAGCGTGTCGACCAGATCGGCGGCCTGCACGGCGGCGACGAGGGTTTCGAAGCTGCCCGCGCCCACGGCGGTGTCGACGATGTCTTTCTTCATGCCGGCGAAGGCGGGCAGGGCGAGGGCGGTGGCGGCGGTGAGGGTGAGAAGGGTGCGAAGCATTGTTATCTCCTTGTTGAAAACTCTGTGACGACGCCCTTGGGGACGTCATCGGGGCTTACGGGGGGCGGCGCCGGGTGGATCAGGGGGGAATCGGTGCCGGACCGTCTTGACCGGAGGCGGGCGGGGCCTAAGCCCGGGCAATCTGCCGTTTCCAGTCACGGTTTCGTTATGGTTTGTGAGGCTGTTTCGGCACATGACGAATGCGTGAGGGCGATTGTGCGGGGGCCGTGCTGCGGTCATCTTGGGCGCAGGACAGAACGGAGGGCCCGATGGCGGGACGTTATAAGAGTGATCTGGGCTGGTCGGATGTGACGCCGAAGGCCGATTGGCTGAACCGGCGGGCGCTGATGGCGGGCGCGGGGGCTTTGGCGCTGGGGGCAATCGCCGGGCCTGCGGCGGCGTCGCTCGGGGCGAAGAAGACCGACTGGGGCGCGGGGCTGGAGCCGAACACCTTCGAGGACATCACCTCCTACAACAATTTCTATGAATTCGGCACCGACAAGGGCGATCCGGCGCGCTATGCCTCGGCGCTCACCACCGATCCCTGGAGTGTCGAGATCGACGGGTTGGTGGACCGGCCCGGCGCCTATGGTCTGGAAGATATTCTGTCGAAAGTGACCCTTGAGGAACGGATTTACCGCCTGCGCTGTGTCGAGCGCTGGTCGATGGTGGTGCCCTGGGTCGGGTTTGAACTGGCCGATCTTCTGGAGATGGCGGGCGTGCAGGCCGGTGCGAAATACGTGGCCTTCGAGACAGCGCTGCGGCCCGATGAGATGCGCGGCGTGTCTTATCCGGTGATCGACTGGCCCTACCGCGAGGGGCTGCGGCTCGACGAGGCGATGCATCCGCTGACGATCATGGCCACGGGGCTTTATGACGAGCCGATGCCGAACCAGAACGGCGCGCCGATCCGGCTCGTGGTGCCGTGGAAATACGGCTACAAGTCGATCAAGTCGGTGGTGCGGATTTCTCTTACGGACACCCAGCCGGTGACCGCCTGGAACGCCTATTCCGCCAAGGAATACGGGTTCTATTCCAATGTGAACCCGAACCGCGATCATCCGCGCTGGTCCCAGAAATACGAACGCAAGGTGGGCGGCGGGCTCTTTGCCAAACAGGTCGAGACGCTGATGTTCAACGGCTATGAGGCCGAGGTGGCCGATCTCTATGCCGGCATGGATCTGATCGAGTTCCATTGATGGTGGCCGCACTCAACCGCAGCCTGGGGCGGGTGCCGCCCTGGGTGCTCTATGTTGCGGGGGCGCTGCCGCCCCTGTGGTTCCTGTGGCTGGGGCTGAGCGGCGGGCTCGGCGTCGAGCCGATCAAGGCGTTGGAACATCGGCTGGGGGAACTGGCACTGCAGGTCTTCGTTCTGGTGCTGGCGGTGCGGCCCCTGCGGGAATGGACCGGGATCAACCTGATGAAACAGCGTCGCGCGCTGGGCGTGCTGTGTTTCGTCTATGTGGCGCTGCATCTTCTGGTCTGGCTGGTGCTTGATGTGCAGTTTCTCGACCAGATCTGGGCCGACATCGTGAAGCGCCCCTATATCACCGTTGGCATGGTCGCGTTCCTTCTGATGCTGCCGCTGGCGGTGACGTCGAACAATCTTTCGCTCAGGCGCATGGGGCCGAAACGCTGGCGGAGCCTGCATCGGCTGACCTATCCCGCCGGTGTTCTGGGGGCGGTGCATTTCGTGATGCTGGCGAAAGGCTTCCAGATCGAGTCGCTGATCTATCTCGGGATCATACTGGGGCTGCTTGTTCTGCGCCTGCCCCGGATCGAACGGCGAAAAACGGCACGGGCCTGACGCGAAAAGCGCTTTTCAAACCGTGCGGCTCGGCTAGGCTCGCCCCATGGAGCGCACTCTGGCCCGTCGGGCCACCTTTCTCATCATGCTGACCTTCCTTCTGCAACCGATGGTGATCGGCGGCTGGCTGGCGCTGATCCCGCTGGTGAAGGCCAGCATCGGGCTTTCGAAAGGCGAATTGGCGCTGGCGCTTCTGGGGGCGCCGGTGGCGCTGATCCCCAGCCTGCAGGTGGCGGGCCGCATGGTGTCGCGCTTCGGGCCCCGGCGGATCTTTATGGTCTTCTTTCCGGTACAAAGCGCGGCGGTGCTGCTGGTTCTGGCGGCCTGGAGCGGGCCGAGCCTTTTTGCCGCGCTCTTTCTCACCGGCATCGGCATCGGCTTTCTGGAAGTGGGCATCAATGTCTATGCCGGACGGTTGGAAAAGCGCGCAGGCCTCACGATCATGCTGCGCTGTCACGGCTTCTGGGCCTTGGGACTGACGATCGGTTCGGCGGTGATGACCCTGATGATTGCGCAGCCCTTCGCCGGGCTGGCGCTCCTGTCCTTTCTGTCGGTGACCCTGGCCCTGCCGGCCGCGCGCGCCATGCCGCAGCTGGGGGAAGAGGCGATGGTGGCGGCACCGCCCCGCAGGAAACTGCGGGATTTGCCCGCCGCGCTGATTGCCATCGCGGTGTTCATGTTTCTGGTCACGCTGGGGGAGGGGGCAATGGCCGATTGGGCGGCGGTCTATCTTTCGGAACGGCTGGGCAATCCGGAGGCGCGGGCGGGCATTGCGGTGACGCTCTTTTCGGCCTGCCTGGCGGGCGGGCGCTTTGCGGGCGACTGGCTGAAGATCCGGCTTGGCGCG
>JAOXSD010000371.1 GCA_025800205.1 Silicimonas sp.
GCATACATCCGGATCGTCATCGAGGTGCAGGCGCCAAGCCCCGCGGACAGGAACCCGTAAGGGGTCATGCCGCGATTGGTGCCGCCATAGGCCTCGGGTTCATCGGCCAGCGTGTGATGCAGCGGACCCGCATTCACATCCTGCAGGAACCCGCTCGCATCCGCCTCAGACACCCGCACGATGCCTTCGGGGGCGCCGGGCGGCGGGGCGGGCGGGGTGAGTTTCAGATAGCGGCCCGCCCAGGCGGCAATCACCTCGGCGGCATATTCCGCATCCTCGGGTCGGGTGATCAGGTGGTCTGCATCATCAAGCGTCACAAAGCTTTTCGGGTGTTTCGCCGCCATGAAAATCTCGGTCGCATTCTCGACCCCCACGGTGGCGTCAAGCGGCGCATGGAGCACCAGAAGCGCGCGCCCCAGCTTGCCGATCACCGGTGCCAATTCGCTCGCCGCCACATCCTCGACAAAGCCCTGGCCGATGGTGAAGGGGCGCCCGGCCAGATCCACTTGGGCCGAGCCTTCGGCGGCGATCTGATCGAGGGCAGCCCCGAAATTATGGGTCACATGGCCGGGATCAAAGGGCGCGCCGATGGTGGCGACGGCTTTCACGCTGTCGATCTCGGCCGCCGCTTTCAGCACGGCAGCCCCGCCCAGCGAATGGCCAATGAGCAGGCTTGGCGCCATGCCTTTTTCGGTCAGATGCTGTGCCGCCAGCACCAGATCCTCGACATTGGAGGAAAAGGTGGTGTTGGCAAACTCGCCCTTGGAATGGCCAAGCCCGGTGAAATCGAACCGCAAAACGGCGATCCCCATGGCGGCCAGACGGGCGGCAATGCGGCGCGCGGCGGTGATGTCCTTGCCGCAGGTGAAACAATGGGCAAAGAGCGCGGTGGCCAGATGGGGGCCGTCGGGCATGTCGAGCCGGGCGGCGAGATCCTCGCCGGAATGGCCGGGAAATGTGAATCGTTGCATGGTCATGGAGCCAAGATTGCCCCGCCACGGCTTTCAAACAACCCCGGTCACGGCCTAGTGATGGCCGGTTTCAGAAAAGAGATGGATCACCAGAACGCCGGTGATGATTAGCGCGATGCCCGCCAGCGCGGGCAGGTCGAGCCTTTGTCCAAAGACCAGATAGCCCGCCAGTGCGATCAGCGCGATCCCGGTCCCGGACCAGATCGCATAGACCACACCCACCTGCATGGACTTCAGGGTCAGTCCCAACAGGAAGAACGCCACCCCGTAGCTGGCAATCGCCAGAAGCGACGGCCCCAGCCGGGTGAATTGCTGCGAGGCCTGAATGCCCATCGTGCCGATGATCTCGAACCCGATGGCGAGGGCCAGAAGAAGGTAAACCGGCATGAGCCGCCTTTTCCGTAGGGCGCGGATCTGATCCGCGTGTTGAAAATAGGGGAGGGCTGGGCGCGGCCTAGCTGTCCTCGGTCAGCCGGTCGAGCTTGGCACGCAGCTCCTCGGCCTCGGTCCGCGCGGTATGAAGCCCGTCCATCGCGGTTTCCAGCTCGGCCTCGGTCTGTTTCAACCGGTTCGACAATTCCGCTTCGCGCTGCTGATAGAAGGCGGTGGTGCTGTCGCGCTCTTCCTCGGCCTGGTGCAGCTCCTGCGCCATCTGGTCCAGATCGTCCATGTCCGACCGGGTGACCCGGGTGATGCGGCTGATCAGCCAATGGGTGAACCAGCCGGCCAGAAAGGCCATGAAGAGGATGGCGGCGGTGGCCGCGATAAACTCGGCGCCGTTCATTCGGTGCTGTCTCCCTCCGGGGTCTCGGGCGTCTCGGCCTCTTCCGTATTATCTTCGATCAGCCGGAATTCGATCCGGCGGTTGGTTTCACGGCCCGCTTCGGTCTTGTTGTCGGCAATCGGCTGGCTTTCGCCATAGCCTTTGGCGGTCAGGTTCGACACCAGCACCCGACGCGCCATGATCGCGTTCAGCACCGCGTCGGCGCGGGCCTGGCTCAGCTGGTTGTTCATCGATTCGCGCCCCTGGCTGTCGGTGTGACCACCGATCTCGATCGCCACATCCTTGCAGTCGCGCAGAATCTCGGAGATGGCATCAATGGTTTTCACCCCGGCCGCCTCGATCTCGGTCGACGAGGGCGCAAAGGTGATCTTGGCCGCCGCACCCGCCGCATTGATCCGCTTGAGGCATTCCTCAGGGGTCGGGATTTCGGACAGCGGATCGAGCTGTTCCGAATAGGTGACGTTGAGATCGAAGGCGGCGCCATCGGGCAGCTTGCCGGACAGAATGCGCGCCATCTGCGCCTGGGCATCCTTGGCGCCGGTCTCGCCCGAGATGCTGATGCTTTCGGCGGTCACGCTGGTGACCCCGTGATGCAGATGGCCCATCGCCTCCAGTGCGGTCAGCACGCGCAGGGGCCAGCCGCCGGGCAGGCTGCCGTCGAGCCGGGTGGCGGAATAGATGCTGTCGGCGCCGAACTGGGCGGCGGCATAGCTTTCGACGGCGGCGCGCATCTGCGCATCGCCCAGACGGCCGCGCAATTGCACCTGGCCTTCGGGAGAGCGAATGGCCGTGAATTCAGGGGGTTGCACCGGCCCGTCGCCCGCATCCGGGGTCTCGGGCAGGATCGCGGACAGTGAAAAGACCGGCGGCAGGGCGGCTTCAAGTTCGGCCGCGGTGCGTTCGAACAGCGCAGGCGAAGTGCCTTCGCGCGCCACCAGTGTCACATCGGCATTGGAAAGCGTCAGCGTGCCTTCGCCCATGGCGCGCAGCCCCTGGATGCCCGCGACCGCCGCCTCGCCCCAGCGGGTCGAGGGCGTGCCAAGGGCCAGCGGGCAGGTGATGTCGCCGACCACGCCGGCCTGACGCGCGGCGCGGATGATGGCGGCGCGCGCAGCAGCGCTGTCGGCGGTGCAGGCGTCAAAGCGCAACTCGCCGTCGTCGATCAGAAACCGCAGGGTAAAGGGGGCCACCACCGGGCGCGGGGCGGAGATTCGCAGCGCCACAGCCAGGCCCGGGGGCGATTTCTGCTTCAGCCGCCGCTCCAGATCCGCCTTGTCATCCGCATCCTCGGCCACCGCCTCGATGGTCACCCGCCGCGCGCTGATCGAGACCTTGGAACTGGGCAGCACCTCCAGCGCCTCGATCCCGAAGGCCAGCGCCCGGTCCCAGCCCGGCGGGGCTTCGAATTGCGCGGTTTCCAGCAGCGGCGAGATCCGCGCATCGGCCACCAATTCGCCCACCCGCGCCACGATCCGCTCCGGATCGGACAGGGTCGGCACCAGCCCGATCAGGGAGATGTTGCCGTCGTTCTTGAGCAGTTCGATGGAGAAATCCGGCGCCTTGATCGCGGCGGCGGCTTCCACATCCATATTGTCGATGATCCGCGAGGCGTCGACCACGCGGCCGGCTGCGGACAGGGCGGCAAAGCGGGTCGCCTCATCGGCGGCGGTGCCCCGCAGGGTGACCGACAGCCCGTCCACATCCACCTCGGCCCAGTCATGCCCGGCCTGCGACAGGCTCAGCGACAGCCCGTCAAGGGTCAGCGCCTCGACGCTGCGCTTGGCCCAGACGGCGACGCCAAGACAGGCGGTCGCGCCCAGCGCAATCGCCAGCACATGGGCCAGGGTCGGAGACCGGAACAGAGGGCTCTGGGACGTCATGGCTCTTCTTAAATCGGGGCCGGGGTCGGCGCAATCACAGGAAATGGGCGATGGCAAGAAACAGCACGGGCAACAGCCCCGCATCCCGGTTCGACCGGAAGAGTTTCAGCAAAACCGCGCCATCTTCCATGTCGAGCCGCCGGATCTGCCAGGTCAGATGCCAGCCCATCGCCCAGGCCCCGCCCAGGGCGACCACCAGTTGCAGCACGCTGGCCGCAGGCGCCAGCGCGCCGATCAGTGCCACGCCAAGGGCCGAGATCGTGGCGATCAGGAACCATTTCAGCCAGGTGGGCGTGTCCTCGCCAAAGAGCCGTGCGGTGGATTTGACGCCGATCAACGCGTCATCCTCGGTGTCCTGATGGGCGTAGATCGTGTCATAGAAAAGCGTCCAGGCAATGCCCGCGCCATAGAGCGCGAAAGCAGGCCATGGGAGCGTGCCGGTCACCGCCGCCCAGACCAGAAGCGCGCCCCAGTTGAACGCCAGACCCAGAAAGACCTGCGGCCACCAGGTGAAGCGTTTCGCAAAAGGATAGATCGCCACCAGCGCCAGCGAGCCGACCCCGAGCCAGATCGCCAAGGGATCGAAGGTCAGAAGGATCGCGAAAGCCAGAAGCGCCTGTGCGACCATCCAGATCGCAGCCCCTTTCACGCTCACCTGCCCCGAGGGGATCGGCCGCGAGCGCGTGCGCTCGACCCGCCCGTCAAACTCCCGGTCGGTGATGTCGTTCCAGGTGCAGCCCGCGCCCCGCATCAGGAACGCACCCAGGGCACAGCCAATACCGATCCACAGATGCTCCAGCGTGAAGGCGCCCTGAGAAAGCGACGCCAGTGCCAGCGCCCACCAGCAGGGCAAGAGCAACAGCCAGGTGCCAATGGGCCGGTCGGCCCGGCTCAGCCGCAGATAGGGCCGGGCGGCTGCGGGCGCCCAATGGTCGACCCAATTGCCGGTAACGGCATCTGCCACTTGTCCCTCGGGCGTTGCCTCGGTCATAGTGCCCCCGTGAAGAAAGACGCGAAAATCAGGCTCTTTGTAGAGCAGGCTCTGGGGCAGGGGCAATCGGTTCCCCTGTCGCGGGAGGCGGCCCATTACCTTTTCGGCGTGATGCGGCTGAAGGAAGGGGCAAAGGTCAAGCTTTTCAACGGCAAGGACGGCGAATGGCAGGCAGACGTCGTGGAGGCTGGCAAGCGTGGCGGCGTGCTGACCTGCCTTGAGCAATCCGCCCCCCAGCAGAGCCCCCCCGACCTCTGGCTGATGTTTGCCCCGATCAAGAAGGCGCGCACCGATTTCATCGTCGAGAAAGCCGCCGAAATGGGCGCCGCCCGGATCTGCCCCATGCAGAGTGATTTCACCAATTCCGAACGGATCCGCCAGGACCGTCTGCAGGCCCATGCGATTGAGGCCGCCGAACAATGCGGCGGCACCTATGTGCCGCCAGTCGATGGGCTGATGCCCCTTGCGAAACGGCTCGACACATGGCCCGAAGACCGGCTTTTGCTCTTCTGCGACGAATCCCTCTCGGGCCGCGCCTCGGATCCCGGGGTGCTCGCCACCCTCAAGGATCAACCCTGGGCGATCCTCATCGGCCCCGAAGGCGGGTTTTCCGACGCGGAACGCAAACGCCTTGCCGGAATGGAAAACGCTGTCCCCGTTTCCCTTGGCCCCCGCATCCTGCGCGCCGACACCGCCGCCGTGGCCGCCATGACCTTCTGGCAATTGCACCTGGGGGACTGGCGGTGAAAGCTCTTTCAGAAAGAGCTTGGCAAAACGCGTCAGACGCGTTTTGGAGCGCTGCATGAGTTTCATCCGCCCCGAAGCCAAAGCCTTCCTGATGAAATGGCGCGAAGCCATCCTCTCGGGCCTTCTCCTCATGGGCTCCCTTCAGGCCGCCGCCAACACCATCGGCCTTTTGCGCGCCCTCTCCTGGGTCACCGTTCTGGTCGCCGCTGCCCTCTTTATCGAAGGGGTGCGCCGCGCCCGCCTGCCGGAACGGCGCGGTGGCCTCGGTGTGGTCGAGGTGGACGAACGCCAGATCACCTATCTCGGCCCCCTGGGCGGTGGCGCGCTCTCGATCAACGAGTTGATGCGCATCAAGGTCAAAACCTCCGGCCTCGGCCCGGCGGCTGCCGATTTCACCTGGGAATTCACCGACCGCGCTGGCCAGCGCCTGACCATCCCCGGCAATGCGGAAAACGCCGCCGCCCTCTTTGATGCGCTCACCGCCCTTCCGGGGGCAAATTATGAGGCGGTGATCCGTGCCTCGAAGTCGAAAGGCGAAAGCGAACAGCTTGTGTGGGAAAACGCACAGCACGGCACGGATTGACTTGGCCCGCCAAAAACAGGCACAGGGGCTAAGACCACGAACGAGGCAGGGCCCATGTCCATCCCCCAATCCGGCGGCGCGCCGATCGAAGATCACGCCCAACTGGCGGAATATCTCTCTTCCGGCTGCAAGCCGAAGGAGGACTGGCGCATCGGCACCGAGCACGAGAAATTCGGCTATTGCAAGGATACGCTGAAGCCCATCCCCTATGAGGGCGACCGGTCGATCCG
>JAOXSD010000003.1 GCA_025800205.1 Silicimonas sp.
AGGCTGACACCACCGGGATCGCGGTTCACGTCGATCGCATAGCGATGGATGCGGGTGCGCACGGTGGTCACTTCGGGCGCAAGCCCTTCATAAAGCAGGTGAATATGCCAATCCGTATCCGCCAGCGCGCGGCCCGTGTCATTCAGCGCGGCCGCCAACTCTCCGGGCAGATCGGTTCCGGTATGGGGCAGGCCCAGCACCAGCGGGCTATCGCCCCGGGTGATGTCGAGAAAGCTCATGCGCTGATCTCCAGCCCGGCGGCCTGCGCCAGAATATCCTCGCGGATCAGCTGTGCGGCCCTCTCCAGATCGGGCGCGAGATACCGGTCCTGTTCCAGCGCCGGAATATCGTCCCGCAGCCGCGCCAATACGGCGGCAAGCTTCGGAGAGGTGACAAGCGGCGCCCGCGCCTCGATCCCTTGCGCCGCACAGATCGCCTCGACGCCGAGGATCACACCGAGGTTGTCACACATCCGCCCCAGCCGCCGCGCCCCATGGGCGGCCATGCTCACATGGTCTTCCTGATTGGCGGAGGTGGGCGTTGAATCCGTCGAACAGGGGTTCGCCAGATGCTTGTTCTCGCTCATCAGCGCCGCCGTGGTCACCTCGGCAATCATCAGCCCCGAATTCAGCCCCGGCTCGGGCGTCAGAAATGGTGGCAGATCGTGGCTGAGCGCGGGATCGACCATCAGTGCAACGCGCCGCTGGGCAATCGCCCCGATCTCGGCCAGGGCCAGGGCGATCTGATCGGCGGCAAAGGCCACGGGTTCGGCGTGGAAATTGCCGCCCGAGATGATGCCGTTTTCGGTCACCAGCGGATTGTCGGTCACCGCATTGGCCTCGATTTCCAGCGTGCGACCGGCAAAGCGCATGAGGTCCATCGCAGCCCCCACCACCTGGGGCTGGCACCGAATGCAATAGGGATCCTGCACGCGGGTGTCGCCATCGCGGTGGCTTTCGCGGATCACGGACCCTTCCATCAATTCGCGCATGGCAGCGGCCACGGCGATCTGACCGGGCTGGCCGCGCAGGGCGTGGATTTCCGGGCGCAGGGGCGCGGTTGAACCCATGATCGCATCGGTGGACATGGAGCCGGTGACCAGCGCGCCGCGCAGCAACCGTTCGGCGTCAAACAATGCCGCCAGCGCGCAGGCGGTGGAAAACTGCGTGCCGTTGATCAGCGCCAATCCTTCCTTTGGGCCCAGCGTCAGGGGGGTGAGACCGGCCTCTGCCAACGCCTCGGCTCCCGACATGCGCGCGCCGCCGACCGTGGCCTCGCCCGCGCCGATCATCACGGCGCCCAGATGGGCGAGAGGAGCGAGATCGCCCGAGGCGCCGACCGATCCTTGGGCGGGGATGACGGGGGTGATCTTATGGGCCAGCAACGCCTCGATCTGGGCGCAGACCTCCCAGCGCACGCCCGAGGCGCCGCGCCCCAGCGACAGGAGTTTCAGCGCCATCATCAGCCGGGTGGTGGCGGTATCAAGCGTCTCGCCCACGCCGCAGCAATGGCTGAGGATCAGGTTGCGTTGCAACGTGGCGGTGTCTTCTGGCGCGATGCGGATCGAGGCCAGTTTGCCGAAGCCGGTGTTGACGCCGTAGACCGGCGTGTCGCCTTCGGCGGCGGCCTTCACGAGGGCGCTTGCATGGTCGATGGCGTCGCGCGCCGCCGGGTCTAAAACGGCGGCATCGCCCCCGCGCCAGAGGGTTTCCAGCATGGCCAGATCGGTGGTGCCGGGGCGAAGGGTGAGGGTCACAGCGCGCCTCCGAATATGCGTTTGTGCAGCGGGTTCTGGCCGATCCGATAGGAAAGCTCTGCCGGGTCGGTCACATCCCAGATCGCCAGATCGGCGCGCAACCCGGGCACGATCTGCCCCCGGTCGGTGAGGCCAAGGGCGCGGGCGGCGTTTCGCGTGGTGCCCGCGAGTGTTTCGGCGGGCGTCATGCCGAAGAGCGTCGCGGCCATGTTCATCGCCAAGAGCAGCGAGCCGAGCGGCGAGGAGCCGGGGTTCCAATCGGTCGCCACCGCCATCGGCACGCCGTGTTTGCGGAACGCTTCAATCGGCGGTTTCTGCGTCTCGTGCAAAGTATAGAAGGCGCCGGGCAGCATCACCGCCACGGTGCCGGAGCGCGCCAGGGCGGCAGCATCGTCACCGGTTGCGTATTCCACATGATCCACGGAAATCGCCCCATGCTGCGCAGCGAGCGCCGTGCCGCCCAGATGGCTGAGTTGTTCCGCATGAAGCTTGACCGGCAGGCCGAGCGTTTTTGCGACGTCGAAGACCCGCGCGATCTGGTCGGGCGAAAAGGCGATGCCTTCGCAGAACCCGTCCACCGCATCGACCAGCCCTTCGCCGTGGGCGGCGCGCAGGGCGGGAATGCAGGTCTCGTCTATATAGATGTCCGGATCGGCCCCGGCGGGCGTGGCATGGGCACCCAGAAAACTGGTCTGCACCTGCACCGGGCGTTCACGCCCGATGGCGCGGGCCACCCGGAGCATCTTCAACTCGGTCTCATGGTCGAGCCCGTAGCCCGATTTGATCTCCACCGTGCCGACGCCCTCGCCGATCAGCCGGTCGACGCGGGTCAGCGCCTCGGCCAGCAGCGCCGTTTCGCTCGCGTCCCGCGTGGCCGAAACGGTGGAGACGATGCCACCACCGGCGCGGGCGATCTCTTCGTAGCTCGCCCCTTCGAGCCGCATCTCGAACTCGCGCGCCCGGTGGCCGCCAAAGACCAGATGGGTGTGGCAGTCGATCAGCGCGGGCGTGACGAGGCGACCGTCAAACCCGTGGCGCTCGCCGGTGATTCCGGCAGGCAGATCGGCGCGCGGGCCGACCCAATGAATGGTCTCGCCGTCCAGCACGATCGCCCCGTCGGGTAACAGGCCATAGCCGGTGGGCGCCGCAAGCGTGGCGAGGGTGATGTCCTGAATGATTTTCAACGGGCGCGTCTTTGTGCTTTATTGTTCGTCTCTGTTATGAATATGTAGCTACATATAATTGTCAATGGAGAAACGTGTGACCAAGCTGCGGGCAGGAGAGGCGCTGACGGCAAAGGGCTGGCAGCAGGATCTGGACATCGAGATCGGGCCGGACGGGCGGATCGCCTCCATCGGGCCGCAAGCGGGGGAGGCGGATGTCTCTGTCGATCTACTCTTGCCCGCGCCGGTCAATCTGCACAGCCACGCCTTTCAGCGCGCCATGGCCGGGTTGACCGAGGCGCGGGGGCCCGATGCGGGGGATAGCTTCTGGACCTGGCGCCGGCTGATGTACCGGTTTCTGGAGCAACTCACCCCCGATCATGCGGAGGCGATTGCGGCGCAGGTCTTCATGGAAATGGCCGAGGCCGGTTACGGGGCGGTGGCGGAGTTTCACTATCTGCACCATGGCGCGGACGGGCAGCCCTATGGTGATCTGGCGGAAATGTCGGCGCGCATTGCGGCAGCGGCGTCCGAGACCGGATTGGGGCTGACCCATCTGCCGGTGCTCTATGAGTTCGGCGGCTGCGACGGGCGCGCGCTTCAGGGCGGGCAGCGCCGCTTTGGCAATGGGAAGGACCAATATGCAGCGCTCCATGAGGCCGCGCGCGGGATCATCGCGGAGGGTCCGGCGGATTGGGCCATCGGCGTGGCACCCCATTCCTTGCGGGCTGTGGACGAGGCTGGCCTGACGCTGGCCCGCGACCAGACGGGCGATGGCGTCTTTCATATGCATCTCGCCGAACAAGTGGCCGAGGTCGAGGAGGTCGAGGCCCATCTGGGCGCGCGGCCGGTGGAGTGGGTGCTGGACAACATGCCCGTGGACAGCCGCCATTGTTTCATCCATTGCACCCAGATGACCGACAGCGAAACAGACGGGCTGGCGCGCACGGGCGCGGTGGCGGGGCTTTGCCCGATCACCGAGTCGAGCCTGGGCGACGGGATCTTCAACGGTACCCGCTATCTGGGTGCAGGGGGCACTTTCGGGGTCGGCTCCGACAGCAACATCCAGATCAGCCTTTGGGAAGAGGCGAAGACACTGGAGTATTCCCAACGCCTGCGCGACCGGGGCCGGGCGATGCTGGCCACGGCGCAGGCCTCCACCGGGCGGGTGATCTTTGACGGGCTGTGCAAGGGCGGCGCGCAGGCGGCGGGGCGCGACAGTGGCGCGCTGGCGGTGGGCGGGTGGGCCGACATGATCGGGTTGTCGACCGACAACGAGTTTCTCTGCAATCGGCGGGGCGATGCGCTCCTTGATACGTTGATGGTCGCAGGCGGCGGGCCTGCCGCGACACGCGATGTCTGGAGCGCGGGGCGCCATATTGTGCGGGACGGTCGCCACGTCGCGCGCGACCGGATCGCCGCGCGGTTCAAAGCCGTGTTGAGCGACCTGGAGACCGAGATTTGACCTCGGCTGGACGGCAAAGCTGGCGGGATCTGCGCGACCATATTCGGGGGCGCATCCTTGACCAGACGTTCCGGCCCGGGGACAAGCTGCCCCGCGATGAGGATCTGGCGCAGGAGTTTCAATGCGCGCGGACCACGGTGCAGCGCGCGATGCAGGCGCTGGTGGATGACGGTCTGGTGGAGCGCAAGAGGAAAGGCGGCACCACGGTGCGCCCCGACCCGGTGACGCGCACGACGCTCGACATCCCGATCACCCGGGCCGAGATCGAGGCGCGCGGCCATGGCTACCGCCACCACCTGATCGACCGCTCGACACCCGAAGCGCCGGCCACCATTGCCGCCCGGTTCGGCACGCCCGACCCCGGCAAGCTCCTGCGCCTGCGCGCGCTCCATCTCGCGGACGGGCAGCCTTACGTGTTCGAAGATCGCTGGGTGTCGTTCGACACCGTGCCCGAGATTGCGGCGGTGGATTTCTCGCAAGTGAGCTCAAACGAATGGCTGGTGCGCAACCGCCCTTACAGCCGTTGCGAGGTGCAGATCTACGCCAGCCCCTGCACCGCCGATGAGGCCGCGATCATGGAGGTCGAACCCGGGACGGCGATGCTGGTTCTGGAACGCACTACCTGGCTTGACGAGGCGCCAATCACCCATGTGCGTGCGCTTCATGCGCCAGGTTACCGGCTGATCACCGGCGAGGCCCGGCCCGGGAAACTCGCCCGCTAGACGCGCCCGTCAGGCCAGATCCGGATGGTCGTAGGCCTCGGGATAGGGCATCGGTTTCAGGGGGCCGAGCGGCACCACACCATTCCAGGACCGCCCGAAATATCCTTGCCTGCAATGGGTCAGAGATCCGGCCTCCGCCACGCCGGGCAGAGCATGGACCCGGCAGAGCCAGCGCCACAGATGGGGATAATCCAAGAGCCGTGCGGCGTTCAGTTTCATCCGCAGGTGATAGACCGGATCGTGGCGGTATAGCGTTGGAAACAAACGAAGATCCGCTTCGGTAAAGCGTTCGCCGGTCAGGAAATCCCGGCCATCCGACAGCAGGGTCTCCAGATGCTCCAGCGTGTCGAAATAGGCGGCGAAGGCGGCGGCATAGATCCCCTGATCGGAGGAAAACCCGGCCTTGTAGGCACCGTTGTTGATCGTGGTGTAGATCCGGTCGTTGAGTGCCGCGATTTCTGCGGCAAGCACGGGGTCTTCGGGCGCCAGACGCGGCCGCGCGGCTCGGGTGCTGCCAAGGGCCTCCGCCTGGGCGTCGAGCATGCGGATGATCTCTGCGCTTTCGTTGTTGACGATCCGACCGGCGTGTTTGTCGTACAGGATCGGCACCGATTGTTCCTGCGATCCCTCCCGCTGGTAAATCTCACGGGCCAGTCGCAGCCCCGCGCCGGTGCCGGTTTCTTTGGTGCATTCGGGCAGGGGCGCGCCGGTGAGGCTGGCGATGCGGTCGGGGGCAAATTCCCAAAGGTTCGGCCCCGCCGGGTCATCCTCACCGGTGCGGTTCGGAAAGGCCACATCCATGGTGATGCTGTCTTCGAGGCTGAGCACGGCGCGCGCCAGTGTCACCCGGTGACACCAGGGGCAATTGAGCGCGACAAAGAGGTGATAGCGCCCGGGTTCGGCGGGAAAGTCCGCATCACCGATGGCATGGCGAAAGCCGCTGACGCCGCGCACGAATTCTCCCCGCGCGCGGCGCGCCCCGGCATCTGTCTGGTCTTCTTCGGTGGACCGGTCCGTGGTCATGGTCGTGTCATCCTCTCAGCCTGTGGTGCAGAATGATCGGCACCGCCAGGTCTTCCTCGTCACTCAGGTGGCGTTTCAGAAAGGCCTCGATCGCCTCCGCCGTTCCGTGCACCGCACCGGCCTCATCCTGGGCCTGCGCCTCATCGAGGGTGGAGAGCCGGATCACCCGGTTGGCCTTCTGCACCATGTCTTCGAGCACCAGATCCAGATCCGCGTGATCCTGCTCCAGCAGATCAAGCCCGGCGTCAAACCGCTGATCGGCGGCGGACAATTCGGGGAAGTAGCTGTGATCCTCCCAGCCGTGATGGCCGTGCAGATTGCTCACCAGATTGCCACCGAAATACGAAAGCCGCCCGACGTAGTCGCCAAGGGCGATCTCCTTTTCCAGCACCGCTTCGGTATCGAGCCGCACCCGCTCGGCCACCCGGCGGAACATCTGGTGCGCCCCGAGCCAGTGGCGGGTTTTCTCATGGAACCCCGGATGGGCCTCCCAGCTGTCGCGGGGATAGCGGTTCAGAAGAACGCGCATCTCATCGGGCATGTCGGTTTGTCGCATGGTGTAGGTGTCGAGCATGATCTTCTCCTTTCCCGTTTGATGTGGGGTCTGAGGTGACGCAGCGGAAGGGCAGGGCGGCTATGCGACCCCGGCAAAGCGGATGCCGGCCAGATCGGCTAGGTCGCGTTTCCAGCTTGTGATGTCGTGCGGCGTGAAGCCCGAGAGGCTGTCATGGCCGCAGGCCCGGGCCAGCACCTGCATCAACTCGACCGAAGCGCCGAAGTAGCGCTCCAGTTGCGCGGCCCCCGTTTCCACATCCAGTCGGCGCCGCAATTCCGGCTTCTGGGTGGCGACGCCCACCGGACAATTGTTGGAATTGCACATGCGCGCAGCGATACATCCCACCGCCTGCATCGCCGCGTTGGACACCGCGATGGCATCGGCGCCGAGCGCCATCGCCTTGGCGAAATCTTCCGCCACCCGCAGACCGCCGGTGATCACCAGCGTCACGTCGCGACCCGCCTTCGCATCGAGATGGCGCCGCGCGCGGGCCAGTGCGGGGATGGTCGGCACCGAAATATGGTCGCGGAAGATCAGCGGTGCGGCCCCAGTGCCGCCGCCGCGCCCATCAAGGATGATGTAATCGGCGGACGCCTCCAGCGCGAAGTCGATGTCGTCTTCGATATGGTTGGCCGAAAGCTTGAAACCCACCGGGATGCCGCCCGAGTGCTCGCGCACCTGATCGGCGATCCGCTTGAAATCGGCAGGCGTGCGCAGGTCGGGGAAGGTCGCAGGCGAGATCGCCGATTGCCCGGGTTCAAGGCCGCGCACCTCGGCGATTTTGCCCTGCACCTTGTCGCCCGGCAGATGGCCGCCGGTGCCCGTCTTGGCGCCCTGGCCACCCTTGAAGTGAAACGCCTGCACCTTTTCCACATGATCCAGCGACCAGCCGAACTGGGCCGAGGCAAGCTCATAGAAATAGCGGCTGTTCTCGGCCTGCTCTTCGGACAGCATGCCGCCTTCGCCCGAGCAGATCCCGGTGCCCGCGCGCTCCGCGCCGCGCGCCAGAGCGGTCTTCGCCTCCTCCGACAGCGCCCCATAGCTCATGTCCGAAACAAAGAGCGGGATCGACAGGGTCAGCGGGCGCTTGGCGCGCGGCCCGATCGTCACCTCCGTTGCGACCGGGGCCGCGTCCAGGAGCGGTTTGCGCGCCATCTGCGCGGGCAGGATCTGGATGTCGTCCCAATGGGGCAGGTCTTTGCGCGGCACGCCCATGGCGCCCATTTCCCCGTGATGGCCCAGTTTCGACAACCCGTCGCGGGCCAGCGCATGGATGCGCGCCACCGTGGGTTCCTCGGGCGTCGGCACCGCCTGGGGAATGTCCGATTGTGGTGCGGGCGCCGAGTCGCCGGGGGTGGCATCGCCCAGCCGGGTATGGGTGCCGTCGCAGAAGGGCGCATTGGCACTGGATTTGCATTGGCAGAGCGTGGCGGGGCCGTCCTGTTCGGCGGTGAACTTCAACGGTGTCAAGCCAGTGCCTGCGTGCGATCCGTCACAGAAAGGCTGCGATTTCGAGCGCCCGCAGCGACACCAGAAATAGTCCTTTCCGTCTTCCAGGTCGACGCGGGCGGGGGCCTTGGCTGCGATGATCGGGGCTTGGGCCATCTTTGCTCTCCTTGCTGGTTGAACGGGGTCAGCCTAGCACGATTGTGCGTGGCACCGGGCTGCGCCGTTCCTTCTGTCAATCTAGGGGTTGCAAATTCTAGGTGACAGATCGAAAAAATGAAGCGTAGAGATCACAAAATGAGAACACCCCATGGGCCAGATCGAAGACCTGAAACTCTTTGTCACCGTGGTCGACCAGGGCAGCATTGCCCGGGCGGCGGCCGCGCTGGGGATTGCCAAATCCGCGGTCAGCCGACGGCTTGCGCAGCTTGAGCAGCGCTATGATCTGCGGTTGATCGATCGCGACCCGGGCCGCTGGGAGGTGACGGATGCAGGGCGCGAACTCTATCGGCGGGCCGAGCCGATGCTGGCCGAGGCGGATGATCTCGACAATGACTTCACCCCCGCGGCCCGGGATCCGGGCGGGCCCCTGCGGGTGACCATCGCGCGTGAATTCGGCATGAGTTTTCTCAGGCCGATGCTGTTCGATTTTGCCCGCACCCATCCCGAAATCGCGCTGACCCTCGATTTTGACGACCGCACCGTTGATCTCGAACGGGAAAATTACGACCTCGCCATCCGTATCACCGCAGGCGGGGCCGAACCGGCCAGTCAATTGCATCTGGGCACCACCCGTCACGGGCTTTTTGCCAGCCCGGCCTATCTGGACCGGGTCGGCGCGATCCATGGGCCGTCAGACCTGCGTGGGCGGGCGCTGCTTCATTATGGCGCGAGCCGGAGGCCGACCTGGGTGTTTCACCACGGTGGCAAGCGGGTCGATTTCGCCTTCAAGCCACGGCTGAATTCGAACACCGGCGCCTTTCTGATCGATGCGGCGACCCGGGGGGTCGGTATCGTGCGGCTGCCGGATTTCGTCGCCCATGAGGCGGTGCGGGACGGGGCGCTGGTTCCGGTGCTGGCCGAGGCGACCTTTCCCGCTTTCGGCATTCATCTGATCCATGCACCGAACCGGCGGCTCAACCGGCGCATGCGGGCCTTCATCGAGGCGGTCAAGCACCAATGCGGCGCCATTCGCCCCTGAGCGCCTATTCCGCCGCGTCTCGCGCAGCCGTTTCTGCGGCGATCGCCCGATCCAGCATCAGTCGGAAACTTTTCGCCCCGGCATCAAGACCCAGATCGATATGGGGTGTTCTGGTCTCTTTCATGCCCCGGTGCACCTCTTCGAGTACGTCACGATCCTCGTTGAAGGCCATCACAGCGCCGTCATTCATGAATTTCGACACCGCCTGATCATCGACCCGCCCGTTGCGGTGCTGGAACCAGAAATAGCGGGTGCGGTCCTCGTCGATCGGCGTCATGAAATTGTAGCTGATGTTGACGAAGGTCTCATCCACCGGGGCGCTGTCATAGCCGCCGGTGCCCACGGGGGTGTAGACCGATTTGTTCAATCCGATGGCGGGCAGGCACATCTCGTAATGCTGCAGCCGGTCGCAAAGCCCCTCGAACTCGATGATCTTGGCATAGTAGGGCGAGGGCGGTTGGCCGGAAATCCAGCGCGAGACGATCACGCCACGGTCGGTACGCTCCAGGTTCAGTGGCTCGTCATCGGTGCCAGCCCCGGCAAAGGAGCTCACATGGACCCAGGCCACATGAGAAGGGTCCAGCAGGTTGTCGCAGACCCAGAGGTAATGGCAGTCGATGTCCATCACCCCGCCATCGGTCAGACCCCAGCCGGGATCGTCGAAATTCTCCACCGGGAAGATCAGATCGGGATCGGCCAGCGCCGGATCGCCCATCCAGATCCACAAAAGCCGGTAGCGGTCGACCACCGGATAGGATTGCACCACCGCCCGGCGCGGGATCGCATCGGCCTGGGTGGGGGCGGCGACACAGGTGCCCGAACAATCGAAGGTGAGCCCGTGATAGCCGCATTCCACATGATCACCCTTCAGATTGCCCTTCGACAGCGGCAGTTTGCGGTGCGGGCAGGCGTCTTCCAGGGCGACCGGCGTGCCGTCTTCCTGGCGGTAAAGAACGATATTCTCGCCCAGAAAGGTCTCCGCCTGCAGCGCGCGACCGATGTCCTTGCTCCACCCCGCGACATACCAGCAATTTCTCAGGAACATGGGCTGTTTCTCCGTTGGCATTCTCTTGATCCCTTATCGCTTGACCGGCTGTGCGTTTTCCATGCGGAACTCGTTATGCCAGATATTAGGCTCACTAATCGCCCCAATCCGTGGGCGGGGGCAGGTCCGGCTGGCTGGTGGCTTCGGATTTGATCCAGTCCAGAAAGGTCTGCACCCGGGGGCGGTCGCGGATTTCGGGGCGGCAGATCAGCCAGTAGCCGTAGCGGGACCGGGCAATCTGCGGAAACGGGCGGACCAGCCGCCCCTCGCGCAGGGCGTCGATCACCAGGGGTTCGCGTCCAAGCGCCACGCCCAGCCCCTCGATGGCGGCCTGGGTGACCATGTTCGCCTGACCGAATCGCCTTGTGCGCAAGGGCTCCGGCAGGGTTTGGCCGGTCTCGCGCGCCCAGAAGTCCCAGGTCGGGCTGGCATCGCCATAGGGCAGGTTTTCATCCACCAGAAGCGTGTGATGGGCCAGATCCGCGACGCTGTAGAGCCGGGGCAGGAGGCTGGGCGCGCAGACCGGGAACAGCCGTTCGCCCATCAGATGATCGACCGAAAGATCGCTGAAGGCGCCCTGGCCATAGCGGATGCCAATGTCGGAATTGGCGCCGGTGAAGGGCCGTTCGCCGGTGTCCGTGGCGATCGAAATCGACAGGTCCGGATGGGCAATGTCAAAGTGAAGAAGCCTTGAAAACAGCCAGTTGAATGCAAAACCGGGCAGACATGAAATGACGATGGTCCGGTCCATCCGTTGCTTGTCGCGCAGTTGCGCACACACGTTCGAGATCCGCCCCAGCCCCTCGACAATGGCCTGCGCCAGTTCCTCGCCTTCGGGGGTTGGTCGGGATTTGCGGACCCCCCGGATCAGCAATTCCTGCCCCAGCCATTCTTCGAGCGACTTCACATGCTGGCTGATCGCGCTCTGACTGATGCCCAGTTCCTCGGCGGCGGCCGAAAAACCGGAATGGC
Source organism: Silicimonas sp. (assembly GCA_025800205.1). Classification (GTDB taxonomy): domain Bacteria; phylum Pseudomonadota; class Alphaproteobacteria; order Rhodobacterales; family Rhodobacteraceae; genus CALKXV01. Next base: position 11,350 of record JAOXSD010000003.1, read on the forward strand.
GCACAACCGCCTCGAAGGCGCGAAGCGTGGGGTAGGGGAGGTTGATGATCATATAAGTGAGCCTAATAGCAGCGATAACAACTTTCAAATATTCGTGATCCCGCCTTGACGATAATTTATCAGAACTAATGAAACGGGGGCCTTTATGCCGGACATGTCGCCAGAGCGGGGCGCGCGCAATCTTCTGGAAAACTGTGCCGGGGCGCAGCCGGGCCAGAGGCTGCTGATCGCCTATGAGCCCGCCGCATTCGGCTATTTCGACGCGGATGCGGTGGATGTGGTCGCAGGCGCGGCCCGCACCATGGGGCTCAAGGTCGACACGGTCGATGTGGGATTCAACCCGGGCAACCCCCATCTGCCCTCCGCCCTTCTCAAGCGTTTTGCCGCCGCCGATATCATCCTGTTTCTCGCCCGGCTCGGCGACCAGTTGCGGTTTTCGAACATGCCCGCGGGCAAGCGGATCATCGTCAGCTTCGCGCTGTCCCGGTCGCTCTTCGGCTCCGGTTTTGCCAATGGCCATCACGATGCCTTCCTGCGTCTGAAGACCGCGATCAACACCGCCCTTGATCAGGCGCGCGAGGTGCGCATCACCTGTCGGCTGGGCACTGATGTGCGCGGACGGCCCGAGATGAACCTCGCACCCGATGGCGACACGACGATTTTGCGCTTTCCCATGTCGGTTCACACGCCGACCCCGGCGCACAGCTTTTCCGGCCGGGTTGCCTTGCGGTTTCTCACCGGCACCGGGTCGAAATATTACGACAATTACACCATCGAATTCGACGAACCGGTTTTCGCCATCATGGAAAAGGGCCGGCTGACCCGTTTCGACGGCGCGCCGGGCGATGTGGCCCGGGCGGAGGCGCAATACAACCGCGTCGCGGCCCTGTTCGACATCGACCGGACCTTTGTGCATTCCTGGCATGCGGGCATCCATCCGGGCTGCAATTTCCCCTGGGACATGCGCGAGAATTTTGAACGTTGGGGCGGGGTCGCCTTCGGCAATCCCCGGGTGCTGCATTTCCACACCTGTGGTGCCTATGCGCCCGGCGAAATCAGCTGGAACCTGCTGGACCCGACGATCGTGGTCGACGGACTTCGCCTGTGGGACAATGGCGTGTTCCATGCCGCCCGGCTGCCCGAAGGGCCCGACATCCTTGCGGCCTACCCCTGCGCCAGAGCACTGTTCGAGGCACCCGCCCGGGACATCGGCCTGCCCAATGAGCTCCGCGGCGACCGTATTCCGGCCTGAGCCAAACCGCGCCGCCAAGCCCTTGATTTCGCGTGGCAGACTTGCTTAGATTTCGCCAATGGGGTCGAACGGAATCGGCGCCCATGGTGCGGAGCACTCCCGTCTCCGGCGCCGGCCAAGCAGGATAGACGCGGCCGGCAAAACGTACGGACAGCCCATGACCGACGCTATCGTCACGCCGCTGACCCAGGCCCTGGCCGAGGGGAAACTCACACGCGAAGAACTGAAAAGCTTCATGAAACGCTCCAACGCGCCAGGTCTCCGGCGGCTGGCGCTTTGGGGGCTGGTGCTTGCTGCCACCACCTGGCTGATCAGCCTCACCTGGACCTCCTGGCTGATCTGGCCTGCCATGTTCCTTCATGGCATCGTGCTGGTGCACCACTTCTCGCTGCAGCACGAATGCGTGCATTACACCGTCTTCCGCACCCGCTGGCTGAACGATCTGGTGGGCCAGATCTGCGGGCTGATCATCATCCTGCCGCACCGGTTCTTCCGCTATGAACATTGCGACCACCACACCCATACTCAGATCACCGGCGAGGATCCGGAGATGGTTCCGATGCCACAAAACCTGCGGGACTACCTGCTCTATCTTTCCGCCATCCCCTATTGGCGCACCAAGCTGACCGAGCTTTTCCGCCATGCTTCGGGTCGGTTGAGCGAAGGCGAATTGCGCTTCATTCCCAAGGTCGAACATCAGGCGGTCTATCGCGATGCGCGCATCATGGTGGCGCTTTATGCGAGCGCGTTTCTCGCCATGGCGCTGACCGGTTGGTGGGGCCTCTTGTGGTATTGGCTGATCCCGCTGATCCTGGGCGAACCGGTCATGCGTTTCATCCGGATGACCGAACATGTGGGTCGGCCAACGGTCGCGCAAATGTCTGAAAACACGCGCACAAATCTGGTTTCGGCCCCTTGGCGTTTCCTCTGCTGGAACATGAATTATCACGCCGAACACCATTATGTCGCCTCGGTGCCCTTCTATGCGCTGCCCCGTCTGCACGAGAAACTCAAGGATCACATCTTTGTCGAACCGGGCGGCTATCTCGCCGCCCATCGCGATATTCTGGGGCAGATCCGGACGTCACATGAGGCGCGTCCGAAATGAGCGACACGCCCTGGCGCGACGTGCTCGATGTCGCCGATCTGGAAGAGAGCTGGGTCACCCGGGTGGATCTGGGGTCGCGCAAACTGGCGGTCTATGACACGCCCAGCGGGGTCTATGCCTCGCTCGCGCTTTGCAACCACGGCGGCGCCGATCTGTGCGACGGGTATTTCGACGGCCATGTCATCGAATGCCCGCTCCATCAGGGCGCGTTCGACGTGCGCGACGGCCGACCGGTCTCAGCACCCGCGACGCGGAGGATGCGGGTGTTCGAAACCCGTGTGAAGGACGGCAAGGTGCAGGTGCGGATCTAGACGGTGGCCCGGGCGAGGTAATCGGCAATCATGTCGCCATAGCTCTGCTCGACCGCAATCTCGAACCCGCCCGCGCAGCGCAGCACCAGCGCCTTGAGGCCGAAAAGTTCGGTGAAGCTCACCGCCGTGTCACCGAACACTCCCGGGAGCAGATCGAGCGGACAGCCGATCGACAGAACCTCGCCCGCATCCGGCCCGGTGAGCCGAAAGAAGGTCAACGTGTCCGAGACCCGTACAAGGCTGATCTCGGGCGGCGCGGTGTTGGGGCGGAGAGCGGCGTCGAGCCGGTTTTCCTCCTCCAGCGGTGCCCGCAACAGCCAGTGCTGCGGGCCCACATGACAATGCAGCACCTCGCCGTTTCGGGCAAGAGCATTCGGATCGCCCGGCAGGCCGGAAAGCTCGGGCGCCCAGTCCTCCAACGCCTCGGCCGCACCTTTGAGATCGAAAAGGGCAAAGGGCGAAAGGCGCAGGATTTCAACATCATAAGCCATGTCAGGATCGAAGCCTTTCGCCTTTCGGATCATAGTGGACAGGCGCGGTTACCCGCGCCGGGATGGTTCTATCGGTCAGCCGCACATGGACGATCTCGCCATGTCGCGCCTGACCGTTTTCCAACAACGCCAGCCCGACCCAGGCGTCGTGCACAACGCTGAAGACACAGGCCGTCACCAGCCCCTCGGTCGGCTTTCTGTCGCCGCCCTGGGTCAGCGGCGCCCCTTCCGGAATCATCTGATCCGGCTCCGGGCGCAGCCCCACCAACTCGCGCCGGTCCCGCGTGCCCGCCCGGCGCAGTGCCACCGCATGTTTGCCCAGATAATCCGGCTTCTTCTTCGACATCACCCAGCCCATGCCAAGATCGAACGGATCGACCGTGCCATCCACCTCGTGCCCGAGCGAAAGGAATCCCTTCTCGACCCGGAGTACATGGTTCGCCTCCGAACCCACGGGCGTGATGTCGAATGCCGCGCCCACCTCCATGATCCGCTCCCAGAGCGCGCGCATATGGCGCGGCGCTACGTTGATCTCGAACGACAATTCCCCGGTGAAGCTGACCCTGACAATGCGGGCAGGCAGATCCGCCACTTGCCCATCAGCAAAGCCCATGAAGGGCAGTGCGTCGGGCGCGAGATCCACATCGGCACCAAGCGCCTCCATCAATGCGCGCGCGCGGGGGCCGCAGATCGTTGCGTTGTTCCACTGGCTGGTGACGTTGGTGACGAACAGGTTCCAGTCCGGGAAACAGGTCTGCCGCTGCTCCTCCATATGGGCATGGATCGCATCCGCATGGCCGGTGGAGGTGGAGACGATCCAGCGATGCTCGGACAGCCGCAGCACAACACCATCATCCAGGATCAGCCCGTCATCGCTCAGCATCATCCCATAGCGTACCTGGCCGGGCGAAAGCGTCGACATGATGTTGGTGTAAAGATGATCGAGGAACTTGCCGACGTCGCGCCCCTTCAGCTCGAACGTACCGAGGGGCGAGCCATCATAGACTCCGACAATCTGCCGCACCGCCCGGCATTCGCGGTTCACGCTCTCCTGAAAACTCTCGCCCGCCTGCGGGAAATACCCCGGTCTCCGCCAGCGGGCACCGGCCTCATACATGAAGGCGCCGCGCGCGTGGTTCCATTCGGTGATCGGCGTGTGGCGGTAGGGAAAGGTGACGCTTTCTTCGCGCAAACCGCCAATCGCGCCAAAGGAGACAGGCGTATAGGGCGCGCGAAAGGTTGTCGTGCCGATCTCGCCGGGCGCGGCGCCCTGGGCCAGGGCCACCGTGCCTATGATGTTGATATTGCCGGTCTTTCCCTGGTCGATTCCCATGCCGCCGGTGGTGTAGCGCTTGACATGTTCGACAGTGTCATAGCCTTCGCGCAGGGCCAGATGCACGTCATCGACGGTCACGTCGTTCTGAATGTCGAGGAAGGCCTTGCCGCGCGCCTGCTCCACCCGCCAGAGCGGTTCGATGGCGTAGGGCAGATCATCGCTGTCGTCGTCCAGCGCGATCTCTCCATTCGCCGCACCCACGCAAGTCACCGCCTGCGCGGGTTTGTCGGACAGGAAGGTCGCCAAGGTTTCGTCATATCTCAGCGTGCCGCGCGATTGCGACCAGAGGTGGACGGCGGGGTTCCAGCCCCCCGATTGTGCAAGCAGATCACAGGCGATCCGTCGCGAGGCACCGCCTGCCAGCGGCGCAACCTCGACCCCTTTGAGCGCGCGCCCGCCTCGGGTCGTGGTGACCACGTGGCCGGTCAGGATCTCCACATTCGGCACAAGCGCCCGGGCCGCCTCGGACACCTGCGCCCGGCTGTCGATGATCGCCGCCACCTCGACACCGCCCGAAATCAGATCGGCTGCCACCGCATAAGCGGAGGAATTGTTGGTGAAGACCACCGCGCGCTTGCCGGGCCGGACGCCAAACCGGTTCACATAGGCCTGCGCGGCGGAGGCCAGCATCACGCCGGGCCGGTCGTTGTTGCCAAAAACCAGCATCCGCTCGATGGCCCCGGTGGCACAGATCACCTCGCCCGCGCGGATCCGCCAGTTGCGTTCCAAGAGGCCCGGATGGTCCGGTGCGCGCTCGTTCACCATCAGATAATTGTGCTCGCGATAGGCCCAGACGGTCGCGTTCTGCAGATGGGTGACATTGGGCATCGCTTCCAGTTCCGCCACCACCCCGGCCACCCAATCAAGCGCGGGCGCGCCGCTGATGGTCAGGCGCCGGTTGAGCAAACCGCCCCCCGCTTCGACCCCTTCATCGGCAAGTATCACCCGCCTGCCCGCCCGCGCGGCCTCAAGGGCCGCCTGCAGGCCCGCTGGCCCGGCACCTGCGACCAGCACATCACAATGGGCGTAACGGTTCTCGAAATGTCCTTTGGCGGGCGGTTCGGTCGGTGCGGCGGCAAGGCCGGCGGCGCGGCGGATCGCGGGTTCAAAGAGATGCCAGTTCGGCCATTTGAACGTCTTGTAATAGAACCCCGCCGGGATGAACCGCCCGATGAGCTGGGTCACGGCACCCAGATCAAAACCGGGCCCGGGCCAGCAATTCACCGATTGCGCCACCAGCCCCTCGCGCAGCGGGATTGTGGTCGCAGGCCGGTTGCCGCTCGCGTCGTCGCCCAGAAGTTCCACCAGCGCCGATGGCTCCTCCACGCCAAGGCCGACAATGCCGCGTGGGCGGTGATACTTGAAACTCCGCGCGCAGAGGTGGATCCCGTTCGCCAAGAGCGCCGAGGCCAGCGTGTCGCCGTCATACCCCTGCAAGGCCCGCCCGTTGAAGGTGAAGGAGAGCGGCCGCGCCCGGTCAATCCGCCCGCCTTCGGGCAGCCGATCACCCTGCATCGCTTGGCCCCTCGACAATGTCATGGGTCCGTGTGTCGCGCCAGATGGTCAGCCAGGTGCCACACCCCCGAACGTGGTGCCAGCGTTCCTGAACCGGCCCCAAAGGGTTCGGCACCCGGGTCAGATAGGCGGTCCAGTCCTCGTCGGGCACTGCATTGGGATCAGGCCGGTCGGGCTTCACCGGGCCGCCATAGGCGAATTCGCTTTCATTGCGCGCGCCGCAGAACGGGCAGGGGATGTTCATCATGACCGCTCTCCTACCGGGCCGTGGTGGTGCCGCTTTCCATCACGTAATCGAGATGGCGGAAGCGGTTCAGTGTGAATTTCTCCATCAGCGGATGGGGGCGGCCCGTGGCCACCAGATGCGCCAGCGTCAGCCCACCTGCGGGGATCGCCTTGTAGCCGCCCCACCAGCCGGCGGTGATGAAGAGCCCCGGCACGTCGGTTTCATCCATGATCGGCGAGGCGTCATGGGAAATGTCCAGATGCCCGCCCCATTGGCGCAGCAATTTCAATTGCTTGAACGAGGGAAACAGCGACAGCATCGCCGTCACCGTGTCTTCGAACACATGCTGCTTGATGTCCCGGCGGAAGGATTGCCCCATGTCCGGCGCGCCGCCGATCACCATCTCGCCCTTGTCGGACTGGCTGAAATAGAACCCGGAATCGGGGCAATTGACGATCACATCCACCAGCGGTTTGACCGGCTCGGACACGAAGGCGGTCAGGTTCATCGTCCGCAGCGGCAGGTTCAACCCGACGGTCTCGGTCAGCGTCGTCGTATGGCCCGACACCGCAACCGCCACCTTGGGCGCGCGGATCATTCCGCGGTTGGTCTCAACTCCTTCGATCCGCCCATCCGGCCCCCGCACCAGATGCTGCACCGCCGTCTGCTGATGGATCTCCACACCCATGGCATCGCTCGCCCGGGCATAGCCCCAGGCCACCGCATCGTGCCGGTTCACGCCCGCATCCGTATGGACCATGCCCGCGATCACCGGCAGGCGCGCCTCCGGCCCTCCGCCGGTCAATGCGGGAATGCGGCGGCGCAGCTCCTCCACGCTGATCTGCTCATAGGTCGATCCGTAGATGTCCATGGTCAGCTGACGACGGCGCAGCTCGCGCAACTTCGGATAGGTCTGGACCACATCCACCATGGTGCGTTTCGAATGCATCATGTTGAAATTCAGATCCCGGGTCAGCCCCTCGTAAAGCTCCACCGATTTCACATAGAAGGCGATCGATGCGTCGCGCATGTAATTCGACCGGATCGTCACTGTGTTGCGCGCGATATTGCCGCCCCCCAGCCAGCCCCGCTCCAGCACCGCCACATTGGTGATCCCGTGGTCGCGCGCCAGGTGATAGGCGGTGGCCAGCCCATGGCCGCCCGCGCCGATCACGATCACATCATAGGCGTCCTTCAGGGGCGGTGTGCGCCAGGCCCGTCGCCAGGTCGTGTGCCGGTTCAGCCCGTGGCGGAGGAGTGCTGCGGCAGAATAGCGTTGCATCATGAAGATAGTTTTTATTAACAGTAATGGCGCGTCAAGGAGGTTCCCCACCATGAGCAAGACCGAAATCGAAGCGGCGGTGGGGCGCGCGGTGAAACGCCTGCGCAAGAGCCGGGGTCAGACAGTGACCGGCCTCGCGTCGAGCGCCGGGGTCAGCCAGGGCATGGTCAGCCGGATCGAGACCGGGCAGGTGTCGCCCTCGCTTGCCACCCTGGGCGCGCTGGCCGCCGCCCTTGATGTGCCGGTGATGGCGCTTCTGGCGGGGACCGGCGAGACGGGCGATGTGCATCATGTGAAGGCGGGCGAGGGGTTGCCGTCGCGCCGGGTGGCGACGGATCACGTCCATGACTACCTTCTCTTGGGCAAGCACACCGGTCCCGGCGGCACGTTCCAGTCGGCGCGCATCCGCATCGACCGGGATCAGGCGGGCCGCTTGCCGCGCTACCAGCACGAGGGCCATGTGTTTCTCTACGTGATCTCGGGAGCGGCACGGTATCGCTGCGGGTCCGAGATGTTCGATCTTGCCCAGGGCGACACGTTGAGTTTCGATGCCAAGCTGGCCCATGGGTTCACCGAAATCACCGGCGATCACGTGGAGTTCCTGACAGTGTCCGCGCGGCCGGAGTGAGCGCCCGGGCTTTCACCCTTTCGAAAATACGCAGATCCCGGCCGTGCCAGCTAGCGCCGGTCCGACCGCTTTTCGAGCCGCGCAAACAACCGGCTCAGCCCGAAACAGACCACGAAATAGAAGGCCGCCGTGGTGATCCAGGCCTCGAAGATCATCCGCGACGAGGCGACCAGTTCCACCGTCTTATAAGTCAGTTCCTGCACCGAAATCAGCGAGATGATCGAACTGTCCTTGATCAGGGTGATGAACTGGTTCGCCAGAGGCGGCACCACCTTTTTCATCGCCTGGGGCAGCACGATATAGCGCAATTCCTGTATCCGGCTCATGCCGATGGAGCGCGCCGCCTCACGCTGGCCCTTGGGGATCGACTGGATGCCTGCGCGCACGATTTCACCCACAAAGGCGCTTTCAAACAGCGCCAGTACGATCACGCCGGAGATCAGCGAGGGAAAGCGCCGCATGTCGCCAAAGAAGAATTCCCACAGCCAGATGTCATCCTGGCGCGCGATCTTGCGCGACCAGCGGGCGAGGTCGAGCGCGTCGATCAATTGCTGTGAAAGGAAAAAGAAGAAGATGAAGACCACCACCACGGGCGGGATATTGCGCAGGAATTCCAGATAGGTGCGCGCCAGCATGCGGATGGTCAGATTGGCCGAACAGCGCGCCACGCCCAGAATGGTGCCCAGGATCAGTGCCAGAATGCTGGCATAGATGCTGATCCGGATCGTCGCCACCAGCCCCTGCAACAACAGGTTCGCAAAGTATTCCTCGCGCCCCGAATGCCAGCCGATGATATAGCTGGGGATCAGTTCCCAGCGCCATTTGTAATTCAGCGTGCCCTCGATCGCGTACCAGATATAGCCGAAGAACGCGATCAGCAGCGCTGCGATCACGTAATCGGGCCATTTCAGTTTCTTGAGGAAGCTCTGCACCGGAGGCGATCCTGAAAGGGGTCCGGAGGCGGCGGGCCGCCCCCGGTCGTTTCGGCGTTACTGGGCGACCTGATCGGCCCAGTCTTCGGTGGCGAACCAGTAATCATGCCGCTCCTGAAGCCAGCCCGACCGCCATTTCTGGGCGATCCAGTTGTTGAAGAAGTTCAGCGCATCCGGGTCGCCCTTGCGCAGGGCAAAAGCCTCGCCGCGCGGGTCAAAAAGGTCGCTCTCCATGACATAAAGCGTCTCGGGGTTGCGGCCTGCCTCACGGTTCGGCGTCGGCTGCGAGGCCATGGTGGCATGGGCATTGCCGTTCAGCACTTCCTGGGTCGATGCGCCGTCTTCGTCAAAGAGCAGCAGCGTCGCATTGGGGAAATTGTCCGCGATCACCACAGCAGGCGTGGCGCCCCGGCGGGCGGCAAAGGTCACATCGGGGGAGTTCATGTCTGCAAGCGACATGCCCGCGGTCAGTTCCTTGTTGGCGAGGATGGCAAGGCCGGAGAAGGCATAGGGATCGGTGAAATTCACCGTCAGGTTCCGCTGGGCGGTGACCGACATGCCCGATATGATCACGTCGAAATTGCCCGACACGAGGGCGGGGATGATCCCGTCCCAGGCGGTGGGCACGAATTCCACCTCGACCCCCATGTCTTCGGCCAACTGGCGGCCCACATCGAGTTCGAAGCCGATCAGGTCGCCGTTCTTGTCGCGCATCGACCAGGGCACAAACAGCGAAAGGCCGATGCGGATCACCCCATCCTGCTTGATGGTTTCGATCACGCTTTCGCGGGAAAGATCCTGGGTGGCGCTTTGGGCCGAGGCGGGCAGGGCAAGGCTGGTGGCCGCTGCGGCGGCCATGGCAAGCCCGAAGAGACGTCTTGGAAATTTCATGATGAACTCCTTGTTGGATTGAGCGGGTTTTGATTTGTCATTGATCGACGGCATATCTCCGCTCGAGATAGCTGACGCCGACAGAGAGGATCAGCGTCACGGCCATGTAGACCATGGCGACGGTGAACCAGATTTCGAAACTCATGTAGGTGTCGGAAATGATGTTGCGCCCGAAGGTGGTCAGTTCGGCCACGGCGATGACGCTGACGATGGCGGAGGATTTGATCAGATGCACCACCTCGCCGGTCATCGGCGGCAGCATGAAGCGCACCGATTGCGGCAGGATGATGTAGCGATAGGTCTGGCCCGGGCTCATGCCGATGGATTTCGCCGCCTCCCACTGACCCCGGTCGACGGCGAGGATGCCCGCGCGCAGGATTTCCGAGATCAGGGCGGAATGGAACACGGCAAGCGTCAGGATCGAGGCGGTGTAACGGTCGAAGCCGAAGATCGGGCCGAGTACGTAGTAGAAAAGGTACAAGAGGACCAGGAGCGGGATATTGCGGATGAACTCCAGAAATCCCACCGCCACCGCCGAGCCGATCACCAGCCCCGAGAGCCGCAATAGCGCCACCAGCAGCCCCAAGAGGCAGGCCAGCACGAAGGCGGTCAGCGACAACTGGATCGTGGCGGCAAGACCGATCAGCAATTCACCGGCCTGAAAGCCATCATCGGTGAAGGAATAGAGATATTGCGGCACCCGGTACCATTGCCAGTTGTACCCCATGTTCTGGGCGCCGGTGAACGACCCCCAGACAATCACGCCGATGATCCCGAGATAAAGCGCGACCGACACCAGGGTCGAGCCGAAGAACCGCTGCACCGGCGGCGGTTTGGGCAGGGGCGCGCCCTTGAAGAGGGAGGTGTCGGTGACGCTCATCCCTAGTGTTCCAGGATCTGGTCGAGAAACAGCCGACAGCGTTCGCTCTCGGGATTGGTGAAGAAGGTTTCGGGCGGTGAGACTTCCACGATCTGGCCGTCTTCCATGAAGACCATCGTGTCGGCCACCTTGCGGGCAAAGCCCATCTCATGGGTCACCACCACCATGGTCATGCCGGTTTCGGCCAGTTCCACCATCACGTCGAGCACCTCGTTGATCATCTCCGGATCGAGCGCCGAGGTGGGCTCGTCAAAGAGCATGATCCGGGTTTCCATGCAAAGCGACCTGGCAATCGCCACCCGCTGCTGCTGGCCGCCCGAAAGCTGGGCGGGGTATTTGTCGGCCTGTTCCGGGATATGCACCCGGTCAAGATATTTGCGCGCCGTCTCCTCGGCCTGGGCGCGGCTGATCTTGCGCACTTTCATCGGCCCGATGGTCAGGTTTTCCAGAACGGTCAGATGGGGGAAGAGGTTGAACTGCTGGAACACCATGCCGACTTCCTGACGCAGGGCGCGGATTTCCTTCGCATGTTCATGCACCTCGGTCCCGTCGATCACCAGCCGCCCGGAATTGTGCCATTCGAGCCCGTTAAAACAGCGGATCAGGGTCGATTTGCCCGAGCCGGAGGGACCGCAGATCACCAGCTTCTGGCCCGGATGCACCGAAAGCGACACATCCTTCAGGGCGTGGAACGTGCCATAGAACTTGTCGAGATTCGTGGCTTCGATGATCGGGGTGGCGTCAGTCACGGCGCACCTGTTTTGGTCCGGAACGTTGCGAAGAGTAGCGCATCGCGGGCACCGGACAACCGGGCGCGGCAATTGATCGGGAAAAGCTGGCAGCCCAAGGTTCTGGCGTCCGATTTTGTTGCGCGTTGTTTAATATGGTTGCGTAATACGCAATATAGGTCAATAAAAATTCCCGAAAGGGGTCGACGACAGCTCTGTTCCGGGCCCCGCAGCAGAGGAGTTGCCTAAAATGTCCGCATGGATTCGCATGGTCCCGGATCAGGAGGCCGACGGGCCCCTGCGCGAGGTTCTCGATCTGGCGCGCACGCCGCACGGCACGGTCGACAATGTGATGCGGGTCCATTCCCTGCGCCCCAGCACGATGCGCGGCCACGTGGTGCTTTACCGCGCCTGTCTCCATGACGACAGCAACACGGTGCCCATGTGGTTTCAGGAGGTGATCAGCTCCTATGTTTCGACCCTGAACGACTGCCCCTATTCCTATGCCAATCACTGGGCCAATGCGCGCCACCTGATCGGAGATGCGGCGCGGGCCGATGCGGTGGAGGCCGCCTTGCTGGCGACGACACCCGAAACCGCGTTCGAGGGCGCGGAACTGGCAGCACTTCATTATGCGGAAAAGCTCACCCGGCGCCCGGGCGAGATGGTGGAGGCTGACGTGACCGCCCTGCGCGATGCCGGCTGGAGCGATGGCGAGATCCTCGAGATCAATCAGATCGTCGGCTATTTCAACTATGCCAACCGGCTCCTGAACGGGCTTGGCGTGACCACCGAGGGCGATGTGGTCGGTTATTACAAGGGAGATTGAGCGGCGATGGCAATCGATCCCCCGGGGCGCAAGATCGACCGGGCGATTGGCGCGGCGCTGAAGGATCTGCGACAGCAGCGGGGCTTGTCGGCGCGCGGTCTGGCCGAAACCTCGGGCATTTCGGCGGCCATGGTCAGCCGGATTGAAAACGGCCTGGTCTCGCCTTCCATCGGCACGCTGGAGGCGCTGGCCGCCGCTTTGGAAGTGCCCATCGTGTCGCTCTTTCGGGATGCGCGGACCGACCACACCGATTTCACGCTGGTGCGCGCGGGGGAGGGGCTGACCTCCACCCGGCTGGCCGAGGGGCATCGCCACGAATATGTCAATCTGGCCACCCATATGCGCAAGGATCTGCAGTTCATCGCGCGCCGGGTGACGCTGACCCGCGCGGGCGGACAACCCCCGCGCTATGTAGGTCATGGCGTTGTTTTCATTGAAGTTATCGAAGGCGAGGCGGTCTATTGCTACGGCAAGACCCGGCTCAATCTCGGCGCCGGCGACACGCTCTCCATCGATGCCGAGTTGAACCACGGCTTCGAGGAAGTGCTGAGCGACCGTTTCGTTTTTCTTTCGGTCCAGGCCGAGCGGCCCTGACGCCCATGGGTTCCGTTCCTGCCCGCCCGTGTTAGGCTGACCCCAAATTGTGCAAGAGGTTTCAAATGTCCCGATCCCGCCTGAGCCTCACCCTTGATCTGGAGGCGCCCGGCCGCCAGGTGGGTGATCTGATGCTGCGCTGGTCGGACAATTCCAACCCCTTGGGCTATCACCCGGTCCCGGTGATCTCGCTCAAGGGCGCGCCGGGCCCGACTGTGCTGATCACCGGCGGCAACCATGGGGATGAATTCGAAGGGCCGGCGGCGATGATGCGGCTTGCGGGCGCGCTGGAACCGGCAGAGCTGACCGGCCAGGTGATCCTCATGCCCGCGCTCAACGCCCCGGCTTTCACCGCATCCTCGCGGGTGTCGCCGCTCGATGGCGCCAATCTCAACCGGGCCTTCCCGGGTGACAGTGCGGGCGGGCCGACGGCGATGATTGCCGATTTCGTGGAACAGGAACTGCTGCCGCGCTGTGCGGGTGCCATTGATCTTCATTCCGGCGGCCGCGCCTCGTTCTTTGCACCCTGTGCCTTGGCCAGCCAATCCGCCGATCCCGCCCTGCGGGCGGCCAATCTCGATCTTGCGCGCGCCTTTGGCCTGCCGCTGATCTGGGAACTGGGCGCCTTCAACGACAGCCGGTCGCTCAACGGGGCGGCGGAGCGGGCGGGCGTGCCGATGATCGCCACCGAACTGGGCGGCGGCGGCGGGGTCGATCCTGAGATCACCGATGCCACCGAGCGCGGGTTGCGCGCCGCTCTCGCCCATCTCGGCCTGCTGGATGGGGCGGTGGATCCGGTTCCGGCGCGGCGGGTTGAGATCACCTCCCCCACCCAGAGCGTCTATGCCCCCGGCAGTGGTGTGTTCGACCGTGCCATCCGCGCAGGGCAGGAGGTGCAGGCAGGCGATCTGGCCGGCTGGTTCCATTTCGTGATGGAGCCCGAACGCCCCTCGATCCCCTGCCACTTTCCCGCAGACGGGTTCGTTCTGGCCCATACCTGCCGCGGCCATGTGACCCGTGGCGAGATGCTCGCAATCGTGGCGCAGGATGTGGAGGGGTGACCGCGCACCAGGGCTGAATTTCATCAAATTTTAACCCGCACGCTGTTCACTGTCGCCGTGGGCTGTCCCCGAGGTCATCGCATGTTGGACGATCAGCACAGACCGGATGCCGCCCCCCGCCACCGTGGCGGGGTTCGCGATGGGCGATGTGTCGTCTTCCCGCGCTGATCACATGGGGGGCGGGCTTGTCTTCACCAATCGGTCCGGCCGACGGGTGGCGAAACTGGTCTGCCTCGCGGCTGGTCTGCTGACCGTTCCCCTTGCCGGTTTCGGGCTGGTACTGGGCCTGTCCCCGCTGCCGCCATGGCTCCATATCCTCACCCTCTTCGCCAAGCTTCTGATTGCGGCGCTGACCCTGGCTTTCCTTTTCGACCGCACGATAGGACGCCGTCTCCACCGGCTTGAACAGCAGGCCAAAGCGCCCAGCGTCGATCGCGACGCTGCTCCGCGAAGCACCGCACGCGGCCGAAAGACCGACGAGCTTGACCAGCTCGCGGCCCTGATCACCCGGACCCGCACCGAAAGTCTCGACGCGCGCAAGCAGCAGAGCGGGCGCCTGTCCGAACTGGCCCGTCTCAATGAGAAGCTCTCGGAGATCAACCAGGAACAATCCCGTTTCGCCTATGCCCTCTCCCATGATCTCAAGACTCCCAACAACACGATCGACATGCTGCTGTCGGAGCTTCGCGAATACGCAAAAGGGCGGATCGAACCCGCTGACCAGGAGATTCTGGACGAATTGGACTGGGTCGCCGGGCGGCTCGACCGGCTGATCCGCGACGTGATGCACTATGCCCAGGCGGTCAGCATCGCCCATGCGGAAGAGGTGATCGATCTCGAAACGTTGATCCCGGATCTCATTCGCGAATCCGCAGCAGTGGTGAAGCCCGTGGGGGCCGAGATCACCACCCATGACCTGCCCGTCGTGATGGGCAACCCCTTTCAGATCCGGGCCCTGTTCAAACATCTGATCTCGAATGCCCTGAAGTTTCAGGCGCCCGGAACCACGCCCCGGATCGAGATCACCGGCGGTGGTATCCGTGGCGAAGGGCTGGTCGATATCACGGTCACGGACAACGGAATCGGCATCGCGCCGGAGCATCAAGGACAGATCTTCGAGATGTTCACCCGCCTGCACAGCCGTGATGAATACGACGGCACCGGTCTCGGCCTGACCCTGTGCCAGCAAATCGTTTCTGCCCATGGCGGCCGGATTGCGCTGCGGTCGCAGAAAAACGAGGGATGCAGCTTCACCGTGACCCTTCATGGCCACACCAAGGCGGAGGGGCCGAAGCCCTTTACCCTGATCGAACAGGGCGCCCGGGTGCTGCGTTTCGGGCTCAACACCACCCCGGACCGCCACTGGACCTACGCGGCAGAACGCTTTGCCACCGCGCTCCGCGAGGTCAGCAACGGGCGGTTCGAGGCGGAGGTGCTGGCACTTCGCCGGGTGGCCGGCGCAGAGGAGATCCTGCAGCAGGTGCGCAGCGGTGTCCTTGATCTGGCCTTTATTCCGGCTGCGGATATCGCGGAATTCATCCCGGATTTCGGCTGTCTTCTGATCCCCTTTCTGGCCGATGATGTGGCCCATGCCGGGCGGATCCTGCGATCGGACCTGGTGCATGGATTGCTGGACCAATTGCCTGACCGGCTTGGTGTGGTCGGGGCCGGGTTCGGCATGGGCGGCATGCGGCAGATCATCTGCCGCAACCCGGTCGAGGATCTGAGTGATCTGGCCGGGATGAAGATGCGCGCCCCGCATTGCGTGCCGATGGTCGATTTCGTCCGCTTGATCACTTCGGAAATCGTGCCGCTGCCGCTTGAACACACCTATGACGCCTTTGTCGACGGTCGGATCGATGCCACCGACATTGATGCCGAGCTGACCCGCAACCTGAAGTACCACGAACATGCCAGCGTCCTGCTTCAGACCAATCACATGATCTTCCCGCTGGTCGCGGTGATCTCGGAAAAGATCTGGACCACCCTCGGGGTCGAGGAATGCGCCATGCTCCGCGATCTCCTGCGCACCCATGTGGAGAGCACGCTCGACACCTATGCTGCGGAGGAGACCGGTGTTCTGGATCAGCTGCGCGCCAGTGGTCTTGAGGTCAGGCCCATGGAGCGCGACGCCTTCGAGGAGGTGACCCGGCACTGGATGGCCCTGTGGCGGCAACGCAGCGAGCTGATCGACCCGCTGCTCGAGACCGCAGCCGAAACCCGCGCGGCCGGCCCCGGCCCGGAAGCCCGGCGTTCGGCCTGACCTTTCGCGCCCTTGCGGATTGACCGAAAGCGGCGCGTTGGGCACACCGGACGTGCTGGTAGGAAGGTGGAGCCGATGCGTTTGCTGGTGCTGGAAGATGACAAGGTGCTGGGTCCCTGGATCGAGCAGGGGTTGAGCGAGGCCGGTCATGTGGTCGATCTCTTCACCGATGGCAAGGACGCGCTGATCGCAGCCACGACCCAGAGCTACGATGTGCTGGTGCTGGACCGGATGGTGCCGGGGCTGGACGGGCTGTCGCTGCTGAAGGCGCTGCGCCAGGCCAAGGTTGCCGCGCCGGCGATTTTTCTCACCGCCCTGGGTGAGGTGGAAGACAGGGTCGAAGGGCTTCAGGCCGGGGGCGATGACTATCTGGTCAAACCCTTTGCCTTCAGTGAGTTGACCGCCCGGATCGAGGTGCTGGCGCGGCGGCGTGGTGCCGCGGACGATGAGGACGGCGGCGCGCGGCTGACTGCGGGGGATGTGACGCTCGATCTGCACAAGCGCAGCTGTCACCGTCAGGGCGTCGCGATCGATCTAAACCCGAAGGAATTTCTGCTGCTGGAGGTGTTCCTGCGCTCAAAGGGCCGGGTGCAGACCCGCACCATGTTGCTGGAACGGGTCTGGAACCTGAATTTCGACCCCACGACCAGCGTGGTGGAAACCCATATCAGCCGCCTGCGGGGCAAGATCGAAAAGCCCTTCGGTGACACGCTGATCCGCACGATCCGGGGCTCAGGCTATGTTTTTGAGCCGGTTTAGGGGGCTTTTGCGCCGCTCAGCGCTGCGCGAAGCGCTGACCCTGGTGGTGATCTTCGCGGTGATCACCGCGCTGGTTTGGGCGGGCACTTACGGGCTGGTTCAGCGCGAGATCCAGCGCCTGGTGGATGCCCGGCTCACCAGCTAGATGGAGGCGGTGCTCGAAGCGCGGGCCGCAGGGCTGCCGTTGCCGCCGCCGGGATTCGGGCAATCGGTGGCGGTGGTTTCGGGCGGGCAGGTGGTGGCGGGCGATGTGCCGCCCCATGTGCTGGCCGAAGACGCCGCCGGGTTCCATGATCTCGACGGCGGCCCCGGCAACCTGCCCGATCAGCGGTTGTTCGTCCAACCCGTTGCGGGCGGCCGGGTCGTGGTGGCCGAGCGGGTCGAACGGCAGGAGGAATTGCGCGAGGTGCTGGCGGGCGGGCTGCAGATTGCGCTTTTCGGCTCGATCCTGGCCACGGTTTTGGCGGCGCTCTGGATGGCGCGAGGCAGTCAGTTCCGGCTGGACCGGATCGGCGCAGCGCTGGCCCGGGTGGCCCATGGGGATCTGGCGGCGCGCATTGATCTGCCAGACCGGGGCGACGATCTGAGCCTGCTGGCCCGACGGATCGACGAGACCACCGAGCGGCTGGAAAATTCAGTGGAACAGTTGCGGGTGCAATCGGCCAATATTGCCCATGACCTGCGGACCCCGCTGGCCCGGCTGCGCGCCCTGATCGAAACCCGCCTGCTGGCGCTGAGCGAACGGGGCGCGCCGGTTGAAGCGGAGGATCTGGAAACGGCGCTGGAGCAGATCGACCGGATGGTCGGCACGTTCGATGCGCTGTTGCGGATCTCCCGGATCGAGAGCGGGGCGCGCATGGCATCCTTCGTGCCGCTGGATCCGGGCGAGATCGCACAGAGTATCGCCGAGGTCTTCGGGCCGGTGGTCGAAGACGCCGGGCAAAGCCTGGTGTTCGATCTGCAGCAGCCGGTCCCGGTACGGGGTGATCCCGAGCTGATCACCCAGGCGATCGCCAATCTGATCCAGAACGCGCTGCGCTACGGGCGCGCGGGCCAGCAGGTGGTGCTGGCTGTCCGGGGCGCGCAGATTGCGGTCACCGATGAGGGGCCGGGCGTACCGCTCGCGGAACGCGACAAGGTGCTTGCACCGCTCTACCAACTGGCTGCGGACCGGCAGGGCGAGGGTTTCGGCCTCGGGCTCGCACTGGTGCGCGCGGTGGCGGATCTTCACGACGCGGTGCTGACGCTTGCGGACGGGCCCGGGGGGCGCGGGCTGGCGGTGCGGATGCGATTTCCGAAAATGACAGAAATGTAAGCTTGCGGACAAAGCCCGGTGATCTGCCGGTCCTAGGTTGATGTCATCACAAGAGAACAGATGGAGCATGACATGGAACGGATCAAATCAGCAGCGTTTTCGGCGGTCAGCGTGGTTCTGGCCCTGGCGGTGGTCGGCGTCTTTGCCGCCTTCGGATTTCTGGTGATGGGCCTTGCCGCCGTCTTCGGGCTGGGGCTGACCTTGATCGGCGCACTGGCCCCCCGCAACACCCCTGACGCCGAGGCGGAGCCCGCCTGATCACCGGCGGCGCATGGGCCTGAAGACCCTCGCTTCAGGCTCCGGCGCCGCAGCGGTCGGGCAGGGGTGAGTCGCGCGCCCCCCGCCATGCCCGATTTTCGGGCGCCGAAGGCCGGAACTGAATTCCACCGCCCGACGCGGCGCCGAACGCGCGTTCCGCCGCGCGGAATTTCTCAAAAATCCCGTCCTTGAATGCCCGGCCGCCCGTTGCCCGGTGAATTTCAACCACTTAGGTCCGTTTGCAATCGCACGGGATCAGCCGCTGGCCGGTCTCGGGAGAAACGTACAAAGGACCACATCATGTCGCTTCGCATCAACGACACCATTCCCGATCTTCACGTCACCACCGATCAGGGCGAGTTCAGCCTGCATGATTTCGTGGGCGACAGCTGGGCGATCCTGTTCAGCCATCCGAAGGATTTCACCCCGGTCTGCACCACCGAGTTTTCC
>JAOXSD010000028.1 GCA_025800205.1 Silicimonas sp.
CCATCCTCGGTGGCAATCGCCACCGAAGGCCCCTGCAGCAACATCCCGAACATCGGCATCGCGCCGCCATGGGCGGCCACATCCGCCGTCCCGTCGATCTTTTCGATCACTCGAACCATCGGAAACATGCCACCATTGTCCGAGGCAAGACGGGTCAGATCGGCAGGCGCGATGCTCATCAGAGCGGCTGTCGGGCCGTCACCGGCGGCACTCGCCCCATGACATCCGGCGCAATGGGCGGCAAAGGCGGCCGCACCTTCTTCAAGAGATTGTGCCGCGAGCGGTGCTGCCAGCACGGCAAGGGCAAAGGACAGAGCTTTTAGCATGAGGACCTCCTTTGTCCCGATTATCCCACGGACCCGCCCCGCGGACCTTGATCCACCGCAAGGGGTTTTCCCGCCGCGCGGCCCGTGTCACACATCCCCATGTCACCCAATCTCGCCTATGCCCTCACCATGTTCGTCGCCGGTATCGGCATTCCAATGCTGGCCGCGCTCAACGCCGCTTTGGGCCAGAAGATCGGCAGCCCGGCGGCGGCCGCTTTCGTGCTGTTTCTGATCGCGCTCTCCTGCGCC
>JAOXSD010000055.1 GCA_025800205.1 Silicimonas sp.
ACGCCGATGGAGACACCCGTCGCAGGCACTTCCTGCCCGGTAAAGCGTTTGACCAGATCGTCATAGCGACCCCCGCCCGAGACCGACCCGAACTGCCGCTTGCGGCCTTTCTCGTCGTAGATTTCAAAGGTTAGCTCGGCCTCGTAAACCGGGCCGGTGTAGTAACCCAGACCGCGTACAACCGACGGATCAATCTCGATCCGGTCCGAGCCGTAACCGCCCGCATCCAACAGCGCGCCGATCTGTTCCAGTTCAGCAATGCCGTCAGCACCGATCTTACTGTCCCCCACGGCCGCACGCAGGTTCGCCAGCGTCCCGGCGGTGTCGGCGGCCTTGGAGGTCAGGAAGGCAAGCACCGGCTCGGCCTGATCATCGCTCAGGCCCACACCGTCGATAAACGCACCCGAGGCATCCAGACGGCCCTTGGTCAGCAGCTCGCGCACACCGGCCTCACCGACCTTGTCGAATTTGTCGATGGTGCGCAGGACGTTGTCGCGGGCAGCGGCGTCTTCGCCAAGGCCCATCGCCTCAAGCACGCCGTTCAGAACCTTGCGGTTGTTGACCCGCACCAGATAGTCGCCGCGCGGGATGCCAACGGTCTCCAGCGTGTCCGACAGCATCGCGCAAATCTCGGCATCCGCAGCCATCGAGGCGGTGCCGACCGTATCCGCATCGCACTGATAGAATTGACGATACCGCCCCGGCCCCGGCTTTTCGTTCCGCCAGACCGGACCCATCGCGTAGCGGCGATAGGGCGTCGGCAGGTCGTTGCGGTGCTGCGCG